>NZ_JAQZAB010000057.1:218728-218834 GCF_028640915.1 Pseudomonas sp. B3G-3
ATCAGAAATTCCGCGTCGCGGCCTTCGCGGGCAAGCCTCGCTCCTACGGATCGTGCGCGATCTTCTTCTGTAGGAGCACAGCTTGCGTGCGATGAACGATGACGCG
>NZ_JAQZAB010000058.1:0-33839 GCF_028640915.1 Pseudomonas sp. B3G-3
CACTGCGCCGGCATCGTTGCCGCTGGCGAAGCTGAGTACCGGCGCATCGTTGCTGCCGGTAATGGTGATGCTGACGGTCTGCGTCGCCGATGCAGCGTTGGCCGCGCCGCTGTTGTCGGTGGCGACCACCCTGTACGAGAAGGTGATGGTTTCACCCGCACCGAGGAAGTCGAGGTTCTGGCTGCTGCTGTAGTCCCAGCTGTTCTGATCGACCGAGAAGCCTGCCACCAGTGCCGAAGCTACACCCGCATCGAGCGTGCCGCCGCTCCAGGCGATGTTGCCGTTGGCGGTGTGCGATACAGTCACCGCGTCGATGTTGTCCAGGTCGGCAAAGCTCAGGGCGCCGCTGTCGTTCAGTGTGGCCGCAGCGTTGCCTTCGCTCATGGCGCCGGTAGTGTCGGCAATCGTCAGCGTCGGCCGGTCGTTGGTACCGGTGAGGGTAATGGTCACGGTCTGCACCGTGCCGTCGCCGATCGCCACGTTATAGGTCTGGGTGACGGTCTGGCCTTCGCCCAGGAACTGCAGCGCAGTGTTGTCTACCGCGAAGTGCCAGTCCAGCGAGCCGCTGCCCGTGCCGGTGCTGTCGTTCAGCGGGTCTGTAGTGAAGCTGCCCAGGTAGCCCGAAGCGCCCGGCGTGACGGTAACGCTGTGGCTGTCGATCAGGTCGGCGTCGGTAAAGGTGATGTTGCCGCTGGCAGCGTAGTCGCCGCTGTCTTCCTTGGCATCTCCGCTCTGTACGCCGCTGGTGATCTGCACCTGGTCGTTGGTACCGGTGATGGTGATGGTCACATTCTGCGTTGTCGACGAGCCATGCCCGTCACTGATGGTGACCACATAAGTTTCGCTGACCGTCTGACCCTGAGCCAGGGACTGGGCTGCCGCGTTATCCAGGGTGTAAGTCCAGTTGACGGTGCCGTTGGCCGTATCGGCGGCTTCCGTCACAGAGGCGAGGGCGAAGTTGCCCAGCGCTGTGGCATTGCCTTGTGCCGCCACGAACGAGGCGGTATGCGTGTCGCTCAGATCGACATCGCTAAAGGCAATCGTGCCCGTCGCGCTGTGCAAGTCGGTCGGGCTCGCTGTCGTGGCCGCATCTTCGGTCACGGTACCGGCCTGTGTGCCGAGGCTCATCGTCACACTGTCATTCGCACCGGCAAATTGCACCTGCGCAGTGGCCCAGCTGAGCGTGCCATTGCCGAGACGAATCGCGTACGTAAAGCTGTCTGTCAGGGACGCTCCGGCAGCAAGCGCTTGAAGTTGCGCCTTGAAAGCCGTCGATAAGGTCGCGGCGTCGTAGCCGACTTTTCCATCCGACGTAATCCAGATTTTTGCACCATTGAAGCTGGTGTCGGAGCTCGTCGCCTCGACTCTGCTCGTGTCCTGGACCAGGAGATCGGCCGGAGCATAAATCTTGGTAGCAGTAGAAAGGCTGGTCGCGTTATCGAGTGACCAGAGTGTCTTTGCATTGCCGCCCAGGTCATTGGACATGACGTCCAGATACACGATTCCCAGCAGGTCTTCAGTGATGGCTGCGCTGCTCGTGCCAATGACACCTGTAGTGAAAATGTCGTCCTGCGCCTGCGGTGTATTGGAAAACGAAGTGGTGGTGCCGCCGCTGGTCGTTGTAGTGGTAGCCATGTCTTTCTCCCGAGAATGCTTTTTTTAGAATCGCCAGGTCCTGCTGACAGGACGAAGTCCCATGCTTGTACCGCTCAGGGTGTCAAGGAGCGGTGCGAGCTGATCCCGGACATCGTCGGCCGTCTGGGCCTGCCGGAAGAGGGACGCAGGTGGCGTGCAGGTGAAGAAGTTCGCCGTACTTGAAAAGCGAGTCGCAGGAGCGGTTGGGCGAACATGAGCCCAAGCCTGGAGCTGCGCTGCGCAGGGTGCGCAATAGCCTGAGAGCACCCATATGAAAGGGACTCCTGAAGTAATGGCTGGATGAAGCTGGGTCGTGCCGATTCAGGAGTACGGCCTTTCCTGATATCAGTTGGATAGTTGTTTAGTTGTGGGGTCAGGCCTTGTAAAGGTGTTAACCGGGAGTAACAGTACGAAGTGCCAATATTCCGACGGGCGGGTGTTTTGGTGTCAATATTGTGTCGATGTGTTTTTGGCGAAATGCTCGCAGGTACCCGGCACTGATGCGGCTCAATTGGCTGAAACCCTTATGCGGCAAGGGCTGGCTGACTCATGCCAGTGCTGGGTGGCCGCAAGTTGCAGCGTCAGTTATTAAAAAAACCGGCAGAGCATTTTTCTGGCGGGGTTTTTTCATGCTCTCCGGACTTCAATGTCTGGGGACTCCCTCAGTAAAGCCGCCCTATTCAGCGCTTTGAGAAACGTCTGATATTCGCCTCCAGGAGTTTTGCCTAGCCTGACCCGTATTCGATGAACGGGCTGCGGCATATTCAAGTGAGCAAGGAGGCAGATATGAATAGGCAGGATGCACAGGCCGGCGCAACGCCGGAGACACCAAGCTTCAACGCAGGAGGAAGCGTGGATGAGGAGGTGTTTCACGCTATTCGGGTCGGTTCCGCCGAGTCGTTGCTGGAGGTGCTTGGCAGGCTCATGGACCTTGCTGGCGACAATGAGCAAGTCGCCCGACGGCTCATCGAGGAGGTACGGACTTACCAGATCAAAGACCTTGAACTGTTGCGGGCGTACTGCGAACAAAAAGATCGGCAAGCCATTGCCAGGCTGTGCCACAAGATGGCGGGTGCGGCTTGTGTATTGAAGTACCAGCCGCTGATCTCCAGCTGCCAGCGCCTGAGGGAAATCAGTATCGCAGGGACCTGGCCAGTGCTGCTGGAAAGGGCGCAGTGGGTCGAGCAGGCGCTGCTCAACCTCAAGGACATCTGTCTTGTAGCCATACAGGATGATGGGCCAATCAATCTGAGAGAACTGCCTCGTGAGCGCTGATTCCTCTGCTGCTCCAAGGGAGTAGTGCTCGATGTCCCGTCGCAAAACCGATAAGACGCTGATTCTGGAACAGACAGATGTCCATGCGTTGCTGGGGTTCGCAAGAGGCCTATATGATTCCTTTCTGCCTGGCTATTTCAATCAGGGCCAGAAGGTTGGTGGTGTTGAACTTCTTCAAGAGTCTTACTTTGTAAGTACTGACCGTTTTGTGACTGATAAGCAGAGTCGCTGCAATCTCCCTGTTGTTAAGACCCTGTGCCAATAACCTTAATGTGGTGATTTCCCTGTTGGTCAGCTGGGAGGCGGCAATGCTTTGCATCTGGTTGGTGTGAATGCTTTCCTGCAACAGGAGCAGAGAACTTTCAGGAAAATAGGTATGTCCTGATAACAATGCTTTTACTGCATCTCCCACCTCATCCAGCGCTTCGTCCTTGCAGATGAACCCTGCTGCGCCCCCATGCAAACAACGTACGGCAAAGTTCTTTGAGTCGCTGGAAGTCAATATCAGTGTTTTTACCAGGAAGTTATTGGCCTTGAAGTGAGTAAGTACGGATAGCCCGTCCAGTTGCGGTAGATCGAGGTCAAGTATTACCAAGTCCGGCTTATGGGTACGAACAACTTGAATGGCGTCGACGCCATTGTCTGCCTCGGCGGCGATATGGTGCCCGTTACGCTCAAGTATGACTTTCAATGCAATCCTGACCAGGGGGTGGTCGTCGACTATGACTATGGATCCCATAGTGTGCTCTCTCTATATTGGTTATGCGTGTAGGTTTTATATTCTTACTCTCTATATTCAATTCTTCTCATTGAGGTTGGGCCTTTTTGTCGGCGCTCATTGCGCAGGCCTACGGGTAGACTCCTTTAATTTTTTATTGAGTAGCGAGTTGGCCTGGTTCAGGCTACTGCGACGCGAGCACTTGGTAGAGTTCAGCTAACACGCGCGCGTTGAAGAAGTACACAGTCTTGTCTCATAAGTAAAGACGAAATCAATGAGCGGTTTATTAAGATATTTCTGATGGGTGCTTCGGCCGTCTCTCAATTCAAATTCGAAGGCTGATCGGTAAGCTACGGCTTCCTTTGGGGGTTCTTCATGGGGCACCTAAAGGAGCTTGCTATTGTTGTCGACCCATTGACTTAGACTTTGAGTGAGAGAGGCTTGGGCTGCCATGGCCGGTGTGATTTGGTCATGGCTGAACCGGGAGAACAATCAAATAGATTGCACTTCTTTTGCCGATCAACGTGAACAAGGAAATCACATGAAACGCACATCTTTACTGTCCCTGGCAACTTCCAGCTTGATGCTTGCTGCGCTTGTTCCTTCGTTATCTCATGCCACTGATGGCGTGGTTAACTTCTCTGGCAGCATCTCTGACGTGACTTGCAATATCAACGGCCAGGCACCGGGTGAAAACAACATCACCAACGTGGAACTGGGGCGCATCTCTCCTTCGATCTTCAAGGCCATTGGCGATGCTTCTCCGTTCGAGAAGTTCGCGTTGGTGCTGTCCGGCGCGCAATGTGCCAATGGAACCAAGGTCGTCGTTGATTTTGACCAAGTGGGCAACGTCGACTCGGCGACCGGAAACCTCAAGCTGATCGGCGCAGCGCCTGCCACCGGCGTGCAGATCCAGGTGTTCAACGACAATGTCGCTGCTGGCACGAAAATCCCGCTCGGTCAGTCGGAAGCCACGCCACAGGTCGCCACCGTTGCAGCCAACACTGCAACCCTCAAGTTCAAGGCGAACTATGTTGCGACCGCGGCTAGTGTTGGTGCGGGTTCGGGTAACTCCTTCGTTCGATACACCCTGTCGTATAAGTAAAGACCAGCGCCCGAGGAGTGATTCATGACGCCGAAAGCGCGTATTTTTTCTTCTTTCGTTCTCGGCGTCATGTTCTTGGGCGTATGTTCTGGAATCGTACAGGCGTCGGTAGTCATCCAGGGTACTCGGCTGGTTTATCCGTCGGATGCTCGTGAAGTGACAATAAAAGTGAACAATACCGGTGCCTCTGCTGTATTGGTCCAAAGTTGGATTGATGATGGCGATTCAACTAAGGGGCCCGAGGAAATGAAAGTTCCATTTTTGGTGTCCCCGGCGGTGATTCGCCTGGATTCGGACAGTTCAGCTTCACTGCGTGTTTCCTTCACGGGTGAAAAACTTGCAGAAGATCGGGAATCCTTGTTCTGGCTCAATGTACTGGAAACACCTCCACGCAAGGAAGTCGATGAAAATGTCTTGCAGTTTACCTTCAGAACCCGAATCAAAGTGTTCTTTCGACCCAAGAACCTGAAGTCGGATGTGGACTTGGTGGCGAACAAGCTCGATTGGCAATTCAAACAGGCCAGGCATCCAGATGGAAAAGGTAAAGTCGAGAATCGCCTGGGAGTTCAGGTGACTAATCCGACTGCATATTACGTTTCTTTCGGCAAGATAGAAGTTGCTCTGGATGGGCGACGGGTTGCAGTTAAAGATGAAATGATCGCACCTTTCAGTAGTGGGTTTTTCCCATTACCCGAACGGGCTCCTCAGACCTATCGCAAAGCCTCTGTTCATTACGAGGTCATTAATGACTTCGGTGGGCGGCGGGTGCTTGAAAAACCATTGCCCCTGTAACTTTTCTCACCCTGCAGTTTTTGTCATCTCTATGACCTGGCTGCATGCCGGTATCGAATATGTTGAACGTCCAGCGTAGTCATCTGGCTGTTTTTGCTTGTGCGTTAGTTTCGTACGGTTGGAGCCCAGTTCGGTTTTTTCTAGGTCTTGTTTCTACGGCGGCGATTGTCATGGCGACTGAAACATGGGCCGAAACTTCCACTGCCGAGCCTGCGGGGCAGGGCGTGGTATTCGATTCGCAGATGTTGTTTCAGACCGAAGGTGCCCCCATCGATACCAGCCGCTTTGAGCGCCAGGGATTTCTCATTCCGGGCAATTACCGCATCGACCTGCTGGTAAATGGCCAGTGGCGTGCCACGCAGAACATCGAGTTTCGCGACACCCATGGGCCGCAAGGGGGCCAGCCCTGTTATGAGCGTTCGTTGCTGGTCCGTGCCGGTATCGATCTGGACAAGGCTTCGGCGCAACCTTCCGCCGAAAGCATGCCGGAGGGCACCTACTGCGCCGACCTGGCTCGCTACATTCCTGGTCTCACCACGAAGATCGATCTCAAGAAGCTGACGATCGATCTTTCGGTCCCGCAATATTTCCTGCAGAAAGGCCGGTCGAAAACCTATGTCGATCCGGCGAATTGGGATCGCGGCATTTCTGCAGGGCTGCTCAACTACAACACCAACCTGTTCAGTGCACAGAATAACGGCCGAACCCAGACCGACGCTTACGCCGGTCTGAACATGGGGCTCAATATGGGGTCGGTGCGCTTGCGGCATAACGGCACCCTGACCTGGTCTCCGGAAGCGGGTAGCCGTTATCAGCGTGGCTCCATCTACGGCCAGACCGAATTGCCGGCATGGCGCTCACAGTTGCTGGTGGGCGAAAGCGTCACCAATGCCGATCTGTTCGACTCCGTATCGTTTCGCGGCGCCCAACTGACCAGCGATGACCGGATGCTGCCCGACAACGAGCGTTTTTATGCGCCTGTTGTCCGGGGGACGGCCAGCTCGAACGCCAAGGTCTCTATTTATCAACGTGGTTACTTGATTTCGGAAACGTCCGTTGCGCCGGGACCGTTCGAAATCAGCGATCTTCAAGCCGCCAGCTTCGGCGGCGACTTGAACGTCACTGTGACCGAGGCCAACGGGAAGAGCAGCAGCTTTACCGTGCCCTTCGCCACGACTGTTCAATTACTGCGCCCTGGAAACTCCCGATACAGCTTCACCGCCGGCCAGATCATCGATCCCGGGCTGCGCGGCAGTAACCAGTATGTGCTGCAAGGGACAGCCCAGCACGGTCTGGATAACGACATTACCGGATACATCGGCAGTGCTGTCACGGGCAGTTATATGTCGGTACTGATGGGGAGCGCGCTCAATACCGATGTGGGGGGCTTTGCCTTCGATGTGACCCAGGCCAAAACCAACGTGCCCAGAAGGGGTCGTCTGAAGGGGACGAGCCTGCGTCTTTCCTATAGCAAGAACCTGCCCAATAGCGGTACCAACTTCTCGTTACTGGCTTATCGCTACTCGACCCGTGGTTATTTGGGACTGCATGACGCGGTCGCGTTGCAGGACTTCGTCGAGGACGGCGAACGGGTGGAAGCCTTCTCCCGAATGCGTGACCGGCTGGATGTGAATATCAGCCAGCAGTTGAAGGCCACTGGTGGGCATTTCTATGCCAGTGGTTCGGCGCTCAATTACTGGAATAGACAAGGCAAGACCCTGAGTTTTTCCACGGGTTATAGCAATCAGTGGCGGGGCAACAGCTATTCCTTCGCCGTACAGCGCACCTTGGGACAGAACCGGTCTTCAGGGCGTCGGGCAGTCAGTAGCAATACGACCTTGAGTTTGACCCTTACGATCCCGCTGGGCCGTGAGACCCGGGGTGCAACGGTGCTCAATAACTTCGTCAGTCACGACCAGAGCACGGGAACCCATTTGACCAGCGGCGTTTCCGGAACAGTGGACGACGCGGGCAAAGCCTCCTATGCCGTGGCCGTTTCCCGTGATGACAAGCAACGGGAAACCAGCCACAACGCCAGTCTCAATTATTCCTTGCCCCAGGTGGCCTTGAGTTCCAGTTTTTCCCAGGGCAGCGATTACCGCCAGGCGTCCATCGGCGCTTCCGGCGGCATGATCCTGCACCCCGGAGGGCTGACGTTTGCCCAGACCCTGAGTGAGACCAGCGGCCTGGTCTACGCGCCTCATGCCAAGGGCGCAGGGGTCGGCTACAGCGGCGCGCGGGTGAATGGCAGCGGTTACGCAGTGGTGCCCAGCCTGACGCCTTTCCAGCTCAACACCGTGGATATCGACCCGCAGGGCATGCCCGACGACGTCGAGCTGCAGGTGAGCTCGCGCAACACCGCGCCGGTGGCGGGGGCCGTGGTGATGCTGTCGTACCCGACCCGCAAGGCGCGCTCGTTCCTGATCAACAGCCTGCAACCCAATGGTGCGCTCCTGCCGTTTGCCGCGATCGCCACCGATGCCGAGAGCGGGGTGGAAATGGGCGCGGTCGGCCAGGGCAGTCGCCTGGTGCTGCGCAGCGAAAAGAACCAGGGTTCGATCCGCGTCGAATGGGGTGACCAGCCCGGGCAGCAATGCCTGATCGACTACCGCCTGCCCGAGCGCGATGCGGCGCCTGCCAAGACTGTCGAGGCGAAGGGTTATGAGGTGTTCGACCTGCCATGCCGCCCGGTACCTCCCGACGCTGGCGGGGCACCCGCCCAGGCGAGGAACGGCTGATGCAACAGGCATGCGGCTTGCGCCGCTCCTCGGCCATGGCTCGGCGGATCCGTGGCGGCCTGCTGTCGGCCTGGTTGCTGATGTCGCTGTGCGTCGACGCCCAGGCGGCGCTGGCCATTACCGGCACGCGCTTCATCTACCCGGCCAATGCCTCGGCGTTGACGGTCAGGGTCGGCAACACCGGCGATGCGCCGATCCTCCTGCAAGCCTGGCTGGACCGGGGGGATACGCACACCGACCCGAGTCGCCTGACGGTGCCGTTCGTCCTGTCGCCACCGATTTCACGGCTCGACCCACAACAGCGCAGCGCCCTGGTGGTGCGTTACACCGGCGAACCCTTGCCCGGCGATCGCGAGTCGGTGTTCTGGATCAACTTCCTCGAAGTGCCGCCGGTGACGACCACCGACAGCAATGTGCTGCGCCTGGCCTATCGCATGCGCATGAAGCTGCTGTACCGCCCTGCGGGCCTTGCCGGCAAGGCGAACGAGGCAATCGGGCAGGTGCTCTGGAGCCTCGACAAGACCCCGGGGCCGGACGGGCAGATGGCGCTGCTGGCCACCAGTCGGGCGCCTTACTACGTGTCCATCTCGCAGTTGGAGCTGGGCAGCGGGACTCAATCGATCAGTTGGCAGGGGATCACGCTCGAGCCTTTCGGCACGACCCGTATCGCCCTGCCCGCAGCAAAAAAGGCAGCCGTCGCCAGTGCGACGGTCGTTCGTTACCAGGTGGCGGTAGACAGCGGGGAGACGCTGAGTGGAAGTGCGCGGTTACAACAGTAGTTTTGCGATGGGCAGATTCGTGACGAGTACGTCGCCATGCGGCAGTGGCCGAGCGCCTGTGGGCATGAGTCCGGGGTGGCGCGGGTCGTGTTTGGTCCTGGCGGCGCTGCTGCCACTGGCAGTACCCGATATCGCCCTGGCTTTGCAGGTGCCCAACGCCGGCCAGGCGATGCGTGACATCGAGTCGGTCCAGCCGGCGCAGCCTGCTCCTTCGGAGCTGGAGTTGGACCTGCCCAAGGCCGAGACACCCGCCGCGCCGGCAGCCCCGGACACCTCCGGAATCCGGCTGCAGGTCAAGACGTTTGCCATCGAGGGCAACCAGGTTTTCACCACCGAGCGCTTGCAGGCACTGCTGGCCGACCTGCACGACAAGGAGTTGGACCTGGCTGGTTTGCGTGGAGCTGCACAGCGGATTACCGACTATTACCAGAAGCAGGGTTATGTATTGGCCCGCGCTTTCCTGCCACCCCAGGACATTGAAAACGGCCTGGTGCGGATCGCTGTGGTCGAGGGGCGTTACGGGCGCATCGAAGTGCAGAACCGTTCGCGCGCCCTGGATCAAGTGGTGCGGGCGCCGCTGTCGTCGCTGAACAGCGGCGAGGCGGTATACGACGCGGACCTGGAACGCAGTCTCTTGCTGTTGAGCGACCTGCCCGGGGTCCAGGCCCGAGGTACCCTGCGTCCTGGCCAGGAATACGGGACCACCGACCTGGTGGTCGATACCGAATCCGGGCCACTGTTGAACGGCACCCTGGAGGCGGACAACTTCGGCGGTTATTACACCGGCGAATACCGCCTGGGGGGCAGCCTCAACCTCAACAACCCCTTGCGTCTTGGCGACCAGCTGAGCCTGCGCGCGATGCGCAGCGACGAGTCGCAGCGTTATTTCCGCGCGGCCTACTAGTTGCCGGTCGGCCCCTGGTCGACCCGCATCGGCGGGGCGTACTCGGAAATGAGCTACCGCCTGGGCAGGAACTTCGAGGTACTGGATTACCACGGTGTCGCCAGCTTCCGCAGTTTCTTCGTCGCCCAGCCGCTGGTGCGCAGCCGCACCTTCGACCTCACTGCGCAACTGCAATACGAAGACAAGCGGTTGCGTGACGATATCGACCTGTTCGAATTCAGCAGTCGCAAACAGATCGACCTGTGGACCCTGAGCCTCAGTGGCAACAGCCAGGACCGTTTTTTCGGGGGCGGCCAGAACTTCTTCGATCTGTCCTACGGCAGCGGGCGGTTGCGTTTCGGCGACCGTGAGGAAGAAGTCCAGGATGGCCGCACCGCGGGCACCTCGGGCGAGTTCGCCAAGCTCAATCTCAATGCGGCGCGCCTGCAGCGCCTGAGCGATCGCTTCCAGCTCTACACCCGGCTAAGTGCGCAATGGGCCAACGACAACCTGGACAGCTCGGAAAAGCTCGGCCTTGGCGGCCCCTACGGTGTGCGCGGCTATCCGGTGGGCGCCGGCAGCGGCGACCAGGGTTGGCAGGCCAGCGCCGAACTGCGCTATGCCCTGGCGCCGCGCTGGCAGCTCAGCGCCTTCGCCGACAGCGGCACGGTCAAGGTCAACCGCCAGCCCTGGACCTCCGAGAACAACACCCGCCGGATCACCGCGACCGGTATCGGCGCCAACTGGGTGGGGCCTTCGCAGCAAGTCAACCTGACACTCGCCTGGCCGTTGCATGACAACGGCAAGACTCGGGATAAGCCGGAGCGCCGCCCCCAGGTCTGGATGAACGCGACGCAATATTTCTAGTACCTGCTCGTAGCAGGAGTGGTGTCGCCCTGCAAATGGTTTGCAGAGCGTTTTTTAAAGAAGAGGAAGCATCGTGAACAAGATGTATGCACTGGTTTGGAACCAGGCCCTGGCGTGCTGGAATGTGGCTCATGAAGGGGCACGTCGCCGGCGCAAGTCGGGTGCGCGCAAGGGCATGGTCGTGGCGGCTGTCAGCCTGCTGGGAGTGGGCGCCATGTCGTCGGCATTCGCCCTGCCGACGGGAAATACCCATGTCTCCGGGGAAGCCAATATCCTGACCTTCAACGATGGCAAGGAAATGTCGATCAACCAGAAAAGTGAAAAGCTGATCACCAACTGGAACGACTTCAGCGTCAAAAAGGGCGAGAAGGTCTCCTTCCACCAGCCCACTAAAAACTCGGTTGCACTGAACCGCGTCGTCGGTACCAATGCCAGTGATATCCAGGGCCAGATCAATGCCAATGGCCAGGTGTTTCTGGTCAACCCCAACGGCGTAGTGTTCGGCCAGGGTGCCCAGGTCAACGTGGGTGGCCTGGTGGCTTCGACTCGGGACATTGACAATAAAGACTTCGAGGCCGGCAACTACACGTTCTCGGGCAGCTCGCCGGCGCAGATCATCAACAACGGCGACATCATTGCCGCCCAGGGCGGCAACGTCGCGCTGCTGGGGGCCAACGTGCGCAACGATGGGGTGATCCAGGCGCAAATGGGCCGGGTGGCGCTGGGCGCGGGGGACAAGTTCACCCTGAACTTCGACGGCAACAACCTGCTCAACCTGCAAGTCGAGGGTGCCGCAGTGGATGCCCTGGTGAAAAACGGCGGCCTGCTCAAGGCCGACGGCGGCCAGGTGCTGATGACCGCCAAGAGCGCGAGCGACATGTTGCAGACCGTGGTCAACAACCAGGGCTCCATCGAGGCCAATACTCTGCGCGGCAACGCCGGCAAGATCACCCTCGACGGTGGCGATGTGGGCAAGGTGCTGGTGGCTGGCTCCATGACCGCCAGTGCTATCGGTACCGTGGGCAACGGCGGCTTGATCGAGACCAAGGGCGCGAACACCGAGGTGCAACTGGCGAGCCGGGTCAATACCCAGGCCAGCAACGGCCAGACAGGCAACTGGAAGATCACGTCGAACACCGCCAAGGTCAACCCGACCGCGGCATCGGGCAGCGATACGGCCTACGCTGATACCCTGTCGAGCAATCTGGCGACCACCAATATCGAGCTGGCCAGCAGTTCCGGCGATGTGGTGGTGGGCGGTCCTGTCACCTGGAACAGCGGCAATCGGTTGAAGCTGTCTTCCAAGGGCGATATTGAACTCAATGGCGGGCTGACCGCCACCGGAGCCAATGCCCGGGTCGAAATGAACGCCGAGAAAAGGGTCCGGCTCAATGGCAACGTGACCCTCAGCGGGGCCAACGGTAGCCTCGGGCTGAACCATGGCGATGGCTATGCCCTGGGGCAGAACGCAACGGTGACCCTGTCCGGTATGGGCGCGGCGTTCGACTCCAATGGCTCGCAATATGGCGTCATCCAGAACACCGCGCAGTTGCAGGCGGTCAATAACAACCTCAACGGCCTGTATGTCCTGGGTACCAATATCAAGGGTTACGGCGCCTTCAAGTCCATTGGCGGCAATAGCCAGTTCTCTGGCGTTTTCGATGGCCTGGGCAACACCGTCAGCGGTTTCACGGTGACCAATACCGGGCCTAACGTCGGTCTGTTTGCCGCCAACTCGGGCAGCATCAGCAACCTGAAGCTGGCCAGCATGACCGTCAACGGCACTACCTCGGGTACCGGTTTCAGCAATATCGGTGGCCTGGTAGGACTCAACAGCGGCATGCTGACCAACATCAGCGCCACTGGCCTGCGCGTCAACGCCAGCGCGGCGAACACCAACGTCGTGGGCGGCCTGGTCGGTCTCAACGCGGGTGGCGCTATCGATCGTGCGTCGGTGGGGCCTACCTCCTACGTGACCGGCAACACCTACACCTCTTCGATCGGTGGGCTTGTCGGTGAAAACATTATCGGCCTGGCCGGAGTCGGCAGCATCACCAACAGCACGACTAACGTCAATATTTCGGGTTACATGCAGCGCAATACCACAGGTAGCGTGGGCGGGCTGGTGGGCAGCAACAAGGGTGGCTATATCGCTGACTCTTCGAGCAGCGGCACCATCACCAGCAGCTACGGCGGCCTGAACATTGGCGGTCTGGTCGGCTACAACCAGAATGGCACGCTCGAGCGCTCGAGCTCCTCGGCAGCGGTGCGGGGTAATGCCGCCAGCAACATCGGCGGCCTGGTCGGGTTCAACACCAACAGTGCGATCAGGGAGTCCAGCGCCAGCGGCGCGGTGACTGGCTACGGCAGTGCCTCGGCAGGCGGTCTGGTCGGCTACAACCAGAACAGCACCCTGAACGACGTCAAGGCCACCGGTGCAGTCTATGACAACTCGGGCGCCAACGTGGGCGGCCTGGTCGGCCAGAACTACTACGGCCAGATCGACACCGCCGAGGCTCTGGGCAATGTCACCGCCGGCGCCAACAGCAGCACCGGCGGCCTGATCGGCAACAACTATCGCGGTACCGTGAGTCACGGCGTGGCCCGTGGCAAGGTCATGGCGGGCACCAACAGCCATGTCGGCGGATTGATCGGCAACAACGACGGCGATCTGAGTTCGGTCGAAGCCAGTGGCGAAGTCAGGGGCGGGACCAACAGCTTCGTGGGTGGCCTGGTGGGTACCAACGGTCGCACCCAGGGCGCCAACATCGAAACCGCCACGGCCAAGGGCCCGGTTTTTGGTGACCAACGCAGCAATGTCGGCGGGCTGGTAGGGCAGAACCATGGCCAGATCCTCAACTCCCTGGCCCTGGGCACGGTGAGTGGTGGTTACTACGCCAACCTGGGCGGTCTGGTCGGATTGAACATGGGCAACGTTCGTCAATCGGTGGCCACCGGCAAGATCAACTTCAATCCTCGTATCGGCCAGACCTACGGCGGTCTGGTGGGCGTCAACTACGGCGAGATGAGGTTCAACTCGGTATCGGGTGAAGCGGCCCAGGTACCTCTGGCCGGCCTCAACTACGGGGTCATTCAGTAACCAGCAGCACGACCCGCTGATACCCAGGTATCGCGGGTTCTCGATACGCCATGCCGCGGCATGGCGTATCGGCTTTTTCAGGATCCATTACCTCTTTCCGGATGCCCCGCGACGCGGGTCGTCCATGCACAACCAAGGCCGGTCGGCCAACACGGCCGCGCTCAAGCAGAACATGGAGAATGCCCCCCATGATCCACCCATTGGCGTTCAGGCCTGGCTGCCGCAGGCGTCGGCTTTACCGTACTGTCCAGGCATTGGCGTGCCTGCTCCCGGGCTTGATCGGTGCGACGGCACAGGCTGACATGGTGGAAAGCCAGGCGATCGACTGCTCGTTCAGTAACAACGCCGGCCTGCCCTGGGTGGAAGTGACGGCATTGACCAGCGCCACCCCGGTAGGCGCCGTCCTGTGGCAACGACCGGTGGCCCTGATCACCAACTACAAATATGGCGGCGGCACCGGCAACAAGGCCCATGAGCTGGTATCTGCCGGGCACTGGAGCGCGGGCACGCCATTGCCCGATGGCATTGCGCCAACCAATATCAGCGGCATCGGTTTCAAGATTGCCGTGAACTCCTCGGACGGAGTGCTCAGGGAGATTTCCCAGACTAACAAACCCGTCGCGCAGGAAAAGAACCAGGTCATGTTTGACCCCGGCGCTGGCCAGAACCAGCGCTCGGTGATGGTGACCAACTACATACAGTCTCTGATCCTGACGGTTCCCCCCAGCCAGTTACCCAGCGGCGAGTTGATCGTCAAGCAGGTGGATGGCAGCTCGCGGCTGACGCTGTATGCGGTCGACTTGCTCAAGGGTGTGGCTAGCCTGGGCGAAGAGGTCAGCATCCCGAACGACAACATACCCATCGGCATCTGCCGCAAACCCTACCCGTTGATGGGGCCCGCCATCATCAATATGGGTGGCGGGCCCGGGCCCATTATTCCCAACAAATGCGAGGTGGAGTCGTACAAGACCATCCCGGTGAAGCTCGGGCGTTTCTCCCTGGCGGACTTTCCCAAGGTGGGTTCCACCTCGTCGCCGGTGCCGTTTCGCATCGAGCTGAGCCAGTGCGCGTTGAATGCCAAGCCACAAATCACTTTCACCGACAAGGTCGCCGGTCACACCGACCCCTCGGTGCTCAACCTGACGGCTTCGCCCAACAGCGCCAAGGGCTTCGGCATCATCATGATCAACGACCTGAACCAGCAGCGGATCAAGTACGACGGCACCCTCTACGACATGCAACGGGTGGGCGACAGCGCGATCATCCCGCTGCGGGCCGGCTACATCCGCACCGGCAGCGATGCCGAAGTCAAGGTTGGCGATGCCGATGGCGCGGCGGAGTTCACCTTTACCTTCCCTTAGCCATTCAGGCTTGAATGAAGGCCCTTCGATGACGATGGACGCCATTGCGGGGCCTTTCTACACTGGGCTCCGACCTGGGGATGGAGCACACGGATGAATCGCAACGAACTGCGCAAGGCCGATATCAACCTGATGGTGGTGTTCGAAACCCTGATGCTCGAGCGCAATGTGACCCGGGCGGCGGAGAAGCTGTTTCTCGGCCAGCCGACCATCAGCTCGGCGCTCAATCGCTTGCGCGCGATCTTCAACGATCCGCTGTTCATTCGCGTGGGCCACCGGATGGAGCCGACCGCCCGCGCCGAGGAGCTGATCCAGCACCTGTCGCCGGCGCTGGATGCCTTGTCCTCGGCCTTGAGCCTGACCCATGATTTCGATCCCGCCAGCAGCACCATGACCTTTCGCATCGGCCTGTCCGACGACGTCGAGTTCGGCCTGTTGCCGCCGCTGTTGCGGGCCTTGCGCCAGGAAGCGCCGAAGGTGGTGTTCGTGGTGCAGCACGCGGACTACTGGCGGATCCCGGACCTGCTGGCCGCCGGCGACATCACCGTGGGCATCAGCCAGACCCGTGGGCTGCCGGCCAACGCCAAGCGCAAGCTGCTGCGGCATATCCAGCCCAGCGTGCTGCGCGCCGATGCCAGCGACACGCCGCTGACCCTCGACGAATACTGTTCCCGCCCGCACGTGCTGGTGTCGCACACAGCCAATGTCAGCGGTTTTGCCGATGAGTGGCTGGCCGAGATCGGCCGGCAGCGCCAGGTGGTGTTGTCGGTGCCGCAATACAGTGCGCTGCCGGCGTTGCTGGCGGGGACCGACATGATCGCCAGCCTGCCGGACTACGCGGCGGCGGCCATGGCGGCGTCGGGGCAATTGTTCCAGGAGCCGTTCCCGTTCAAGACCCCGACCCTGGACCTGTCCATGGTCTGGCTCAGCCATGTCGATACCGACCCGGCCGAGCGCTGGTTGCGTTCGCGGCTGGAGGCGTTCATGAGCGACCGCGACCAGGCGCCGCTCAAGGCCCGTTGAGCTTCCTATCCCTGGGTCGATGATTTCAGGCAGGCCGTCGCGGGGCGTGTAGTATGGAGCGCCTTTTTCACGCCACCTTTCAGGGAGCTCTGCCATGCCTCATCTGTATATGGAATACACCGCCAACCTGCCGCAACTGGATGCCGACAAGGCCCTGCTGCGGTTCAACCACGCGTTGGTGGCGTCCGGGCAGTTCGCTGAATACGACATCAAGAGCCGCGCGCGCAAGGTCGAGACGTTTCGCGTCGGCACCGGTCTCGGCGAGCGGGGGTTCGTGCATGTGAAGCTGTCGTTGCTCAGCGGGCGTTCGCCACAGATCAAGAAGCAGCTTTCGCAAAGCCTGCTGACGGTGCTGCAGGAACTCTGCGAGTGGCCGGCCGGCGTCGAGTTGCAACTGGCGGTGGAGATCCTCGATATCGACCGCGACTCCTACGGCAAGCTCAGCATCGGTCACTGAGCCGGAATGCGGCAGGGCCTGAACCTACAATAGGCCCTGCTGCGCGCAGACCTTGACCACCTGCTCGCGGAACCAGGTGTTGGCGCTGTCCTGGTCGGTGTGCGCGCTCCATTGCATGTCCAGGGTAAAGCCCGGCAGGCCGTTGGGCGCTTCGCAATGGCTGAACACCGCGTCGTTGGTCAGCAGCGCCTGGATGCGCCGCGGCAGAGTCAGGATGAAGTCGGTGCCGGTGATCATCTTCAGCGCCGCGCTGTAGCTGTTGGAGCGCGCGACGATCTGCCGCCGGTGGGCCTGACGGGCCAGCCAGCCGTCGACCATGTTGGTGGTCGAGGTCCAGGGCGTGGGGTAGACATGCCGGCGCTCGACGAACGACTGCAGGCTGAAACGCGGCTCCAGCGGCGGCGTCGCGCGCTTGTCGAAGACACACACCAGGTCATCCTCGAGCAGCACCTGCGACTTGAGGTCGGGGTGGTTGTGGTGAAAGTTCGGGCCGAAGCAGATCACCAGGTCCAGGCTGCCGTCGCGCAGTTCATCGGCGGGGATGTCGGTTTCCAGCTTGTGCACATTGACCGACACCGGCAGGTCGGCGAAGTCGAAGCCCTTGAGCAGGCGGGGCAGGATCAGCAGTTCGAAATATTCCGGCGCGCAGATGTTGAAGGTGACGGCCTGGCGGGTCGGGTCGAAGGCCTGGACCCCGGAGTGGCACAGGTTGATGCTCTCGAGAATCTTCAGCACGTGGCTGTACATGGTGGTGGCTTTGTAGGTCGGACGCATGCCGGTGCGGGTGTTGATGAACAGCTCGTCCTCGAAGCCGGTGCGCAGTTTTTTCAGGCAGTAACTGACGGTCGACTGACTCACGCACAGGGTTTCCGAGACCCCGGTCACGCTGCTTTGCTCGTACACGGCGACGAACACCATCAGGTCCTGCATATCGAGCTTTCTAAGCAAGTTACTGTTCAGCATCAGTTCCGTCTCGTTAAGCACCTCGCGCGGTCGTGCGCAAACTCGCCTGATGCTAACGGAACGATCGTCCTAATTGAATCCTTGCCCCGGGGTTTCATGGACAGCAAGGGGACAATTAATTCCGAGAACACGACCTGCGCAGTGTGGCGCAGCGCGTAGCGGCTTGTCCCTGTGCTTTGTGCGTTCAGCCGAGCGCCGGTGCCGGCCGGCGGCTGCCGAGGATCAGCGCGAACATGCCCAGGCCCACCAGCAGCGCGCCGAGCAGCTCGCTCGGCAAGGGTTGCCGGCCCAGCCCGAACCAATGGAAGAGGGTGATGAACAGGGTGCTCAGGTAGATGTAGGAAATCACCGTGGCCGGCGCGATCACCCCGATGGCCCGGTGCAGCAACCAGAAGGTCGCCAGGGTGGCGAACAAAGCCAGGTACAGCAGCCACAGGCCGTCGTCGAGAGTGAGCAGGACGGCGCTGCGCCAGGCGCCACCGGGCAGGCAAAAGGCGAACAGGAACAGCGCGCCGAACAGCATGTTCCAGAAGGTCATGGCGGCCGGGCTGCGATCTTTCAGGCTGGTGGCTTTCAGCCGTTGGCTCAGTGGCGAATAACCGGCCATGGCCAGGCAGCCGACCCCATAGACGCCGACCGCGTAGAGCGACGGCATGCCCTCGGCGCCGCCCTTGAAGGTCAGCAGCATGGCCCCGGCGGCCGCCAGCAGCATCGGCAACAGGCGGTTTTTCGCAGGGTCGCCGCTCAGCAGGATGCCCTCGAACAGCAGGGTCAGCAGCGGCACCAGGGCAAACAGGATGCCGGTGTTGACCGCCGAGGTATGCCGCAGCGCTTCGAACAGCGAGGCGAAGTAGATCGCCAGCAACAGGCCCAGCAGCGCATGCGCCCGCAACCCGGCGCGGGTGATCCGGAACGCGCCGTTGAGCCACAGCGACGGCACGAACATCAGGGCCGACAGCAGCAGGCGCAGGCCCGTCAGCAACAGCGGGTCGACGGCCTGGCTGACCTGGGCCGCGGCGAAGAACGAGGCGGCGATCAGCACCGCCCACAGCAGCATGCCGAGATGGGCGTTGAGGAAGCTGGCGGGTTTCATCGGAGCGTGTCCCGGGTCATTGGAAGTGGCGGTGGTAGTGCCGCGGATCGAAGCGCAGGACCATCAGGATCATCAGCGCCATGATCGCGGTCAGCGACCACCAGGCCCATTCGAAACTGCCCAGGCGGTCGCGGATGATCCCGGCGAGCAGCGGCGACAGGCCGGCGATCAGGTAGCCGATGCCCTGCACGAAGGCGGTCAGGCCACCGGCGCGGCGCGGATTGTCCAGGTGGTCGAGGGACACGATCAGGCTCATGGGAAACAAGCCGCCGATACCCAGGCCGAGCAGGCACGGCCAGAGCAGGCTCAGGTGCTGCGGGCTGAGAATCAGCCCGCAGAAGCCGGCGATGATCAGCATCAGCAGCGCCACCAACACCAGGCGGCGGTCCTGGCTGCGATTGGCGATGGCCGGCGTCACCAGGCCCGAGACCACTTCCATGGCGGTGAGAAAACCCAGCAGCAGGCCGGCGTTCTGTTCGCTCCAGCCTTGTTCCACGTAGTAGGGGGCCAGCCACGCCAGGACACAGGTGTAGGACGCCGTGCCCAGGCCGAAGAAGATTGCCAGCAGCCAGGCGCGGCGGTTGCTGGCGAAGGCTTCGTGGCGGGTCGTGGCGCCCGGCAGTTTCGGCATGGCCGCCCGTTGCGCGTACCAGAACAGCAGCGCCAGGACCGCCAGCGCCGCCCAGATCGCCAGGCCCAGGCGCCAGCTGCCGGTGCGGCTCATCACCAGCGGGGCGAAGGACGCCGCGACCGCCGCACCGCCCATGATCGAGGTGACGTACAGGCCCATGAACAGTGAGACATTGTCGGGAAAACGCGATTTGATCAGCGCCGGCATCAGCGCCTGGATCAGGGCGATGCCGAGGCCGGCGAGCACGGCGCTGAGGATCAGCTCGGCGGCCGAATCGAGGAACAACCGTGACAGGGTGGCCAGGCCAATGACCAGCAGCGAAACCACCACGCTGCGGTGCTCGCCCAGGCGCTGGCCGATGCGCACGCCGAAGAACATCGCCAGGCCCATGGCCATGACCGGCAGCATGGTCAGCAGCGCGGCGCCGCTGAAGCTCAGGGCGATATCGCCACGGATGCCGGACAGCAGGGGGCCGACAGCGGCCATCGATGGCCGCAGGTTCAAGGCCACCAGAATCACGCTGAGCATCAGCCAGAAGGCGGGACGGGTTGTCGCACGAACATTTTCCATAACCAGGCCTTGAACAATTCAGGCGCTGATTAGGCGATGGCCGGCGCAAGGCCGGCAAATCAGAAAGTCAGCGACAGTATTTAAAAACTAAATACTGCCGTGGATGCATATCCCTGTAGGAGCGAGCTTGCTCGCGATCAATCCGCAACGATAACGCGCAGCGTCGGATACACCGCTGCTGCGCAGCTATCGCGAGCAAGCTCGCTCCTACAGGGGCGGGGATCAGAACGGCTTGGTCGGCAGGTACTTGCCATCCAGGGTGATCACCGCGCGGGAACCGCCTTCCGGGTCTTCGACTTTCTTGATGTCGAGCTTGAAGTTGATGGCGCTGATGATGCCGTCGCCGAACTGCTCGTGGACCAGCGCCTTGAGGGTCGAACCGTAGACCTGGAGCATTTCATAGAAGCGGTACACGGTCGGGTCGGTGGGGATGCCGCCGGGGATGCTGCCGCGCGACGGGATGCTTTGCAGCAGGCGGCTGGCGTCCTGGTCCAGGTCGAGTTTGCTGCAGACCAGGTCGGCGGCCGCGGCCGGCAAGGCGTGCTGGCCGAGCAGGGCAGCGGTGACGAAGGCCAGGCTCAGGCCGGTGCCGTCGGTGAGCTGTTGCCACGACAGGTTCTTGCGCGCCTTGGCATCGATGATGGTGTCGGCCAGGGCCAGGCGTGGGGCTTGGGCGAATTGGGATTGCAGCATGTGGAGTTCCTCTTTGGGGATGGTGAAGCGGTTGTTGAACGAGTTGTTGAACAGAAGCTGTTGAAAAGAAGCTGTTGAAAAGAAGCTGTTAAGAAAGGCAGCGCTCAAGCCGCGTGTCGCGGTTTGCCGACCAAGGCGCAGGTGTCGGGGTGTTCGGCCAGGGACACGAAGCCCTGGCTCGGGCCATCCAGCGCGGCAATGTCGCCGCTGGCGATGTCGTAGACCCAGCCGTGCAGGTTCAGCCGGCCCTGTTCCAGGGCCAGGGCAATCGCCGGATGCGTCTTCAGGTTAGCCAGCTGGGCGATCACGTTTTCCCGCACCAGGGCATCCAGGCGTGCTTCGTCCGAGGCATGGCTGCGGGCGGCATTGACCACCTTGGCCGACTCGGCATGGCGCAGCCAGCTGGCCACGGCGGGCAGGTGGTCCAGGCATTTGCAGGTGGAAATGGCGGTCATGGCGCCGCAGTCCGAATGCCCGCAGATCACGATGTCGCTGACCCCGAGCACGGCCACTGCGTATTCCACGGTGGCCGACACGCCGCCCGGTTCCGGCCCGTAGGAGGGCACGATATTGCCGGCGTTGCGGATCACGAACAGATCGCCCGGCTCCTGCTGGGTCAGCAGTTCCGGCACCACCCGGCTGTCGGAGCAGGTGACGAACAGGGCGCCCGGGTTCTGGGTGGTGGCCAGTTGTTTGAACAGCTCGCTGCGTTTGGGAAAGGCTTCGCGCTGGAACTTGAGGAAGCCGTCGATGATGTGCTGCATGGTGGTTCTCCTTGCATCGCTGATGGCGCAAGGATGGAAAATTTCAGCTATAGCGTCCAAGACCGGCTTGTTATGCTCTCCATAAGTACTGCCTATAGCTTGGAGTCCAGCATGCTGCTACGCCATATCCGTTACCTGCTGGCCGTCGCCGAGCACCGCAACTTCACCCGCGCCGCCGAAGCCTTGCACGTGTCGCAGCCGACGCTGTCGCAACAGGTCAAGCAACTGGAGGACAGCCTCGGCGCGCCGCTGTTCGATCGTTCGGGGCGCACTGTGCGCCTGACCGACGCCGGCGAGGCCTATGTGCGTTATGCGCGGCGGGCCCTGCAGGACCTGGAGGCGGCCAAGCGAGCGATGCATGACGTGCAGGATCTGCAGCGCGGATCGTTGCGCCTGGGCATGACCCCGACTTTCATCACGTACCTGGCGGGGCCGCTGCTGACCCGTTTCAACCAGCGTTATCCGGGAATCGCCCTGAGCCTCGAAGAAATGACCCAGGACCGGCTGGAAGCGGCCCTGGCCGAAGATCGCCTGGACCTGGGCATCGCCTTTGCCGGGCAGCACCTGCCGGACATCGACAGCCAGCGGTTGTTCGAGGAGAGCCTGAGCCTGATGGTGAGCCGCGAGCAACAGCCCGAGCGACCGCGGCAGCTGACGGCGGCCGAGCTGGAGCGGCAGCCGCTGGTGTTGCTCAGCGGTGATTTCGCCACCCGCCAGCATATCGATCGTTATTGCCGCGAGCAGGGGATCACGCCGCGCATCGCCATCGAAGCCAACTCCATCGGCGCCATTGTCGAGATCGTCCGCCGCGGGCAACTGGCGACCATCCTGCCGCTGGCCATCACCCAGGAACAGCCGGGCCTGCGCCCGGTGCTCCTGCAACCGGCCCTGGCGCCCCGCAGCGTGGCGTTGCTGGGGCGCAAGGGCGCCTATCGCAGCGCCGCGTGCCAGGCTTTTCGCGAGCTGCTGACGACTCAGGGCGTGGGCGCCGCCAGCCACTGATTGACCACGCCGGTGTAGAAGCCGGTGGCCTTGCTCAGGTGCAGCCACTGGTCGACGTAGTTTTTCCAGGCGACGTCGTCCCGTGGCAGGAGGAAGGCTTTTTCACTGTATTGCAGGTACTGCTCGGGGTTCACCGCGCACAACCCCGGCTTGAGCTTCTGCTGGAAGCGCGCTTCGGAAGCGTCGGTGATCATCACGTCGGCCTTGTTTTCCAGCAGTTGCTCGAAGATGGTCACGTTGTCAGGAAACAGGGTCAGGCTGGCCTTGGGCAGGTGGGCCCGGGCGAAGACTTCGTTGGTGCCGCCCGGCGGCTCGATCAGGCGTACCGAAGGCTGGTTGATCTGCTCGACGGTCTGGTAGCGCTGCTTGTCGGCGCAACGCACCAGGGGGATCTTCCCGTCGACGCCCAGGGTGTCGCTGAAGAAGGCTTTCTTCTGCCGCTCCAGGGACACGGAAATACCGCCCACGGCGATGTCGCACTGGTTTGCCAGGAAGTCCGGCATCAGGCTTTTCCAGGTGGTCTTCACCCACTTCACCTCGACTCCCAGGCTTTGCGCCAGGGACTGCGCCATCGAGATATCGATGCCTTCGTAGGCACCGTCCGCGCGCAGGTAGGTGTAGGGCTTGTAGTCGCCGGTGGTGCAGACGTTCAGGTGGCCACGTTCGATGACCTGGTCCAGGTGCGAGGCGTTGGGTGCGGCAAATGCCGGGGCGCTGAGGGTCAGCAGCGAGCAGAGCAGGAGGCGTGCTTTCATGCGGTCGATCCTTGATGACGAGGGAGTGGCCGAGGGCGGCTCATTATTTGCGCCGGGCTCGAACGGGGCAAGGCGCATCGCTTGCCAGGGCGTTGCGGATTGTTTTCGCCGAAAAAGTTTTGGCAAAGGGCCATGCCAACTATTTGTTGGCTTCTTTTTCACGAAACGTTGATGGTCGGCTACCTAAAGTTCGTGCTGTCGTGGGCAGTCATTGAATAACGGGCATGTTGACGACGCACTTCTTTCAAGGAACACGCCGATCATCATGCTGAACATCAAACCCCTGCGTCCTGAATGGGTGACGCTGATTGCCTGCGCCTTTTTATTACTGGGCTGCAACTTTGTGCTCTGGCAGCACCTGTTTAGCATTACCGCCTCGGACGCCCGTGGTATCGCCATGCGCGTGGCCTTCGGGGTGATGATCTTCTGCGCCTTCAACCTGATTCTGACCTGGCTGGCGTTTCGCCGAGTACTTAAGCCGGTGCTGGTTCTGTTGTTTATGGTCAGTGCCGGCGTAGCTTATTTCATGAACCAGTACGGAGTGCTGATAGATGCCGGAATGTTTCGCAACTTTGCCGAAACCAATGCAACGGAAGTGCGTGACTTACTCTCGCTGAAGTTGCTTGTTTATATACTGTTGCTGGGCGTATTGCCTTCCTGGTTATTGTGGAAAACCCCGATTAATTATCGGCGCTGGCACCGCGAGTTATTCAGCAAGTTGCTGGTTTCCTTTATTTGCGCGGCGGCCATTGGCGGGGTCGCCCTGGCCAACTATCAGGGGCTGGCCTCGCTGTTTCGCAATCACCATGAATTGCGCCTGATGATCGTGCCGAGCAACTACGTGGGCGCTTCCTTCGGTTACCTGCGTGAGCAAGTGGTCTCGGCGCGCCAGCCCTTCGTCAAGATCGGTGAAGATGCCCAGCGCAATCCGACCTGGCAAAACCACGCGCGCAAGTCGCTGACGGTGCTGGTGGTCGGCGAGAGTGCCCGGGCCGAGAACTTCGGCGTGCTGGGCTACGAGCGCGACACCACGCCGAAACTCAGCCAGGAAAACGGCCTGATCGCTTTCACCGACGTGTCGTCCTGTGGCACCGAGACTGCGGTCTCGGTGCCCTGCATGTTCTCCAACATGGGGCGCAAGAACTACGACGCCAGCAAGGCGAAGAACGAAGAAGGGCTGCTGGACGTGCTCAAGCGTGCCGGGCTCGAGGTGATCTGGCGGGACAACCAGTCCGGCTGCAAGGGCACCTGCGACCGGGTGACCCTGGACGATGTCAGCAACCTCAAGGACCCGGTGCTCTGTGCCAACAGCGAATGCCGCGACGAGATCCTGCTCCAGGGCCTGCAGCATTTCATCGATAGCCTGGACAAGGACACCGTGCTGGTCCTGCACCAGATGGGCAGCCACGGGCCGGAATACTTCAAGCGCTACCCCAAGGAATACGAGCGCTTCACCCCGGTGTGCCAGAGCAATGCCCTGAACAATTGCAGCCGCGAGAGCATCGTCAACGGCTACGACAATACGTTGCTGTACACCGACCACGTGCTGGCGACCCTGATCGACCTGCTGCGCAGCAATCAGGACAAAGTCGATACCGCCATGCTCTACCTGTCGGACCACGGCGAGTCCTTGGGTGAATACAACCTGTTCCTGCATGGCACGCCCTACATGCTCGCGCCGTCGCAGCAAAAGCATGTGGCGATGCTGGCTTGGTTCTCCGACAGCTATCAGAAGGCGTTCTCGGTGGACACCCATTGCCTGCAACTGAGCCGGGAAAAACCGCTGAGCCAGGACAACCTGTTCCACTCGATGCTTGGCCTGCTGGAGGTCGACAGCCAGGTTTACCAGCCCGACCTGGACCTGTTCGCCGGCTGCCGGGGCAGCGTGGTCGATGGCGTGCTGGCGCGGCAATGAAGCCTTGATCGGCGTTCGACCTTTTTTTCACGATCGGGGCGGTAACCTGTTTTTTATCCAAGACCTACAAGAGCCAGCAGATTCATGTCCGCGCACCCTCCATCCCCCCTCGAGCTCGAGTTCGCCAGGCGCTATGACCAGGCGCATGCGCGCGTCTGTGGCGACGAACGTCCGCTCGGGCTGGGGCGGCGCCTGTCGCTGTGGCGCGACGAATGGCTGGTCCGCCACGCGCTGAAGGTGGCGGGCGAGCCCGGGCTGATTCTCGACCTGGCCTGTGGCGCGGGGCGCTTCTGGCCGGTGCTGGGCGAACACGGTAATCGGGTGATCCTGGCGGCGGACCCGTCCCAGGACATGCTCAACCACGCCCAGACCCACCACCCGGCCGGCCTGCTCAGGCGGGTCAGGACTTTCCAGAGTTCGTCGTTCAGCATCGGCCTGTCGGCCAACGCGGTGGATTGCATCGTCTGCCTGCAACTGTTTCCGCATATCGCCAGCAGCGAGGCGCGCCTGGCGTTGCTGGGCGAGTTTCATCGGGTCAGCCGCGACTCGGTGATCCTCGCGGTGCGCATCGACAGTCGTCTCAAGGGGCTGCAGGACCGGCTGCTGGGCAACCACACCCGGCAACTGCAGCCTGAGCCATGGGGGCAGACCAGCCGGGCGCGGGTCGAGGCCGAGTTCAAGGACGCGGGATTCGAAGTGCTCAGCCACCAGGATTTCATTCCCGGTTGCGCCGCCTGGCGGGTTTACGTACTGCGCAAACAGGGTTAGCCGACGGCGGGCGGATTATTCTTGTGGCCGGGTGCCGATTTCGCGCAGGCTCTTGTCGAGTGAATGCTCAGAAATCGCCGAGGGCGATATATACTGCGCGCCATTCTTCAAGGGAGAGCCGTGTGGCCATCGATATTCACTGGATTCGCGACAACGATAGCCTCGGTCAATTCTGCACCGAGTGGCAGAAGCTGCCATTCGTCGCCCTCGACACCGAATTCATGCGGGTCGACACCTTTTATCCGATCGCCGGCCTGTTGCAGGTTGGCGATGGCCAGCGTGCTTACCTCATCGACCCCTTGACCATCGACGACTGGCAGCCGCTGGCGGCCTTGCTGGAGAACAGCGCGGTGGTCAAGGTGGTGCACGCCTGCAGCGAGGACCTCGAAGTCCTGCTGCGCCTGACCGGCAGCCTGCCGGCGCCGTTGTTCGACACGCAACTGGCGGCCGCCTACCTGAACCTGGGGTTCTCCATGGGTTACTCGCGGCTGGTCCAGGAAGTGCTGGGCATCGAGTTGCCCAAGGGCGAGACCCGCTCCGACTGGCTGCAGCGTCCGCTCTCGGAAACCCAGGTCAGCTACGCCGCCGAAGACGCCGTGCACCTGGCCGAGGTTTTCACTCAGCTGCGGCCGAAACTGTCCGAGGACAAATACAACTGGGTGCTGGAAGACGGCGCCGAGTTGGTGGCCAACCTGCGCCGCGAAGTCGACCCCTACGAGGTCTACCGCGAGGCCAAGCTGGCCTGGAAACTGTCCCGCGCGCAGCTGGCAGTCCTGCGTGAACTCTGCGCCTGGCGCGAGCGCGAGGCGCGGGCGCGGGACTTGCCGCGCAACCGGATCGTGCGCGAGCACTCGCTGTGGCCGTTGGCCAAGAGCCAGCCGGACAGCCTTGGCGCCCTGGCGAAAATCGAAGACATGCACCCGCGCACCGTGCGCCAGGACGGCGAGTTCCTGCTGGGCCTGATCAAGCGTGCCGCCAGCGTCAGCCCCGACCAGTGGCCGCCGGTGGTGCCCGAGCCCTTGCCGATGGACGCCTCGCCTCTGCTCAAGCGCCTGCGCGCCGTGGGCCAGGCCGAAGCCGAGCGCCTGGGCATCGCCCCGGAACTGATGCTGCGCAAGAAAACCCTGGAAAGCCTGCTCAAGAGCGGCTTCCCCAACGGACCCTACCAATTGCCCGATTCGCTGCGTGGCTGGCGCCGCGAATTGATGGGCCAGGCGCTGCTCGACAGCCTGGCCACCGCCGGAGAACAGCCATGAAACGTATCTGCTCGATCTACAAAAGCCCGCGCAAGAACGAGATGTACCTCTACGTGCTCAAGAGCGATGCCCTGGAGCGCGTGCCGGAAAACCTGCTGCTGGCGTTCGGCAAGCCGCAGCACGCCTTCGACCTGGTGCTGAGCCCGGAGCGCAAGCTGTCGCGCGAGGACATTCACCAGGTGCTGGAGAACCTCGAGAAGCAGGGTTACCACCTGCAGATGCCACCGGCCGAGGACGAGTACATCGAGCACCTGCCCGAAGAGCTGTTGCGCCGTAATGATCCGGTCTGACGGACACCTGTAGATGCCCTGTCCAGGGCATCGTTGAAAATGGAACTGACTCTATCTGGCGGCTGTCGCGATCGATGGAGCGATACTCCGTCGGCGGCCGCCTGCACCGTTTTGTAAGGTTTGAACCATGCGCGTTCTGATTGCCGAACACGATCACGCTATTTATGCCCGTTTGTTGCGTCAGCTGGCACCTGACCTGGAAGTGCTCACCAGCGGCGATTCCGCCGAACTGTCGAAGCTGGCCGCGGACTGCCCGGTCTGGCTCGGCCAGCCGGACCTGCTGGCCACCCTGTTGCGCCAGGGCCACCAGCCACAGTGGCTGCAATCGACCTGGGCCGGCATCACGCCGCTGCTTGCCGACGGCCTGCCGCGTCATTACCGGCTGACCCGCGCCGTGGGGATCTTCGGCCAGGTCATGGCCGAATACGTGCTCACCTACATGCTCGGCCACGAGCGCGAAGTCCTCGCGCGCCTGGTCAGCCAGGTCGAGCGCAAGTGGGATAACCGCACGGGCCAGAGCCTGGCCGGGCGCAAGGTGCTGATCGTCGGCGCGGGCGATATCGGCCAGAGCGTGGCGCAGTTCCTGCTGCCATTCGGCGTCGAGCTGTACGGCATCGCCAGCGAAGCCCGGGAGCAGGCGCCGTTTATCGAAGTGGCGGCCTTGGCGGACCTGGGACGTTTGGTCGGCGAGGTGGATTATGTGATCAACCTGCTGCCCAACACCCCGCACACCCATGACCTGTACGACGCGGCGCTGTTCAAGCAATTCAAGCCGACCGGCCTGTTCATCAACGTCGGTCGCGGTGTCGCGGTGGTCGATGCGGATCTGGTGGAGGCCCTGAAGGAAGGGCATCTGGCGGGGGCGGTGATCGATGTCTGCCGTCAGGAGCCGTTGCCGCAGCGCCATCCGTTCTGGACTGCCTGGGGCCTGCTGCTGACTGGCCACAGTTCGGCGCCGACTTCGCCGACCCTGATGGCGCAGCTGTTCATCGACAACCTGCAGGCCTATCAGGCCAATGCGGCGTTGCGTGGCGAAGTGGATTTCGCGCGGGGGTATTGAGGCGCTGCGCAGAGGGGGCTGATGCCGCCTTTTGCGTGGACCCTGTAGCCGCTGCCACAGGCTGCGATCGGCTCCGAAGGAGACGTGCTCTTGAGGGCCTCGGAAGGCCCTTCGGGCCTTATCGCAGCCTGCGGCAGCGGCTACAGGGATTGCAGCAGGCTTACAGGCTGAAGTCGCCTTCGGCCGCGGTTTCGCTCAGCGGGCGACGCGGGCTTGGCTCTTCGCGGGCCTGCAGGTATTCGGCGAGGCTCGCCTTGTCACCCAGCTTGCCGACGGCCACGGCGGCATGCAGGGCATAACCTTCTGGAATCTTCAGCTCCTTGCGGGTCAGTTCCTGGTCGAACCCGGCCATGCCGTGGGTGTGCCAGCCGCTGATGCTGGCTTGCAGCGCCAGATGGCCCCAGGCCGAGCCGGTGTCGAAGGTGTGCCACAGGGCCGGGGTTTCTTCGCTGGCGCCGGGCGCGGTGAAGGTGGTTTTCGAGATCACGATCACCAGCGCCGAGGCGTGCTGCGCCCAGCCACGGTTGAACTCGTTGAGCAGGCCGAGGAAACGTTCCCAGTTCGGCGTGTCGCGGCGCGCATACAGGAAGCGCCACGGCTGCGAGTTGTAGGCCGACGGCGCCCAGCGCGCGGCTTCGAAGAAGCTCAGCAGGGTTTCCTCGGGAATGGCCTCGCCGGTGAAGGCGCGCGGCGACCAGCGATCGGTGAACTGTGGGTGAATGGCGTACTCGGCAACGCGGGGATTGGCACTCATGACAGAGATTCCTGGCTACGTTTGAGAATGAAATGTGGATAAACCGGCGAGCGCAGTTGAACTGAGCAATGGGGTTTTTTCCTGGCCCTGGGCGGTTCACCGGTGCGACGCGGTCGAGCGTTAGGAGCTGAACGAAAAGTGGCTGCGCGCTGGGCGCCTTCGGCGCTACGCAGGTCATGCTGCGTTAAAAACAGGCTCGGAATGCTCATGTAGGCCCCTACAGTCGGGCGCGACCCCGACCGTTCCTCGCCTGTTTTTGCCTTGCCTGACCTTCGCTCGCCGACTTTTCGTTCAGCTCCTGGCACGCGGACATAGGGCTTTGCGACAGGCAAAGCTACTGCGCCGCATGCGGCCTGACAAGTAGTGCCTTACCGACAGTCGCCAGCGCTTGGCCCGCGCGGCCTTGGGCACTAGACTGGCGGCCTTTTCCTTGTCCGATACCGATTACCTGAGCCATGGCCGCCAAAGTTGAACCCTTCTGGATCCGTAAAACCCTCGAACAACTCGATCAGGAGGAGTGGGAGTCGTTGTGCGATGGTTGTGGCCTGTGCTGCCTGCAGAAGCTCGAGGATGAAGAAGACAACAGCGTCTACTACACCCGCATCGCCTGCAAACTGCTGGACCTGAAGACCTGCCAGTGCAGCGACTACGCCAACCGCCGCGCCTCGGTGCCGGATTGCATCCAGCTCACCCCGGGCAAGGCCGATGAGTTCAAATGGCTGCCGCCGACCTGCGGTTATCGCCTGGTCAGCGAAGGCAAGGACCTGCCGCTCTGGCACCATCTGGTGTGCGGTGACCGCGATGCGGTGCACCACGAGCGTATTTCCCAATCCGGACGCATGCTCGCCGAAGGCAGCGTGGCCGAAGAGGACTGGGAAGATCACCTGATTTTCCGCGCCGGCTGAAGGTACGCCGCGCTCGCGTTCAAGGTTGTTTCACGAAGGAGTGTGTATGGCTGTGGGGGCAAGGCTGGCGCTGGCCGGCTGGCTGCTGGTGCTCAGTGCGCCGGGGTGGGCGGCGAAAAAAGTCGATCTGGATTACCACGTGCGTCTGTTGCCGCAGAGCGACCAGGCCGAGGTGCGCCTGACCCTGGCGGACGGCGCGGCGGTGCGCAGCCTGGATTTCAACCTGGGCAAGCATGGCGATTACAGCAACTTCAAGGCCGATGGCCAATGGCAGTCCGACGCGGCCAAGCCTTCCGCGCTGCAGCGTGGCATATGGCGCCCGGCCAGCGGCAAGGCCAGCCTCAGCTACCGGGTGCGGATCAGCCACAGCCTGAAGAAAGACAGCTTCGACAGCCGCATGACCCCGCATTGGGCCCTGTTGCGTGGCGATGCGCTGGTACCGGCGGCGAAGCTCGACCAGCAGGACGGTATCGAGTTGGTGTCGCGCCTGGAGTTCGAGTTGCCCGCGGGCTGGAAAAGCGTGGAGACCGCCTGGCCGCGGATCGGCAAGAACCGTTTCCGTATCGATAACCCCGCGCGCCTGTTCGACCGGCCCACCGGCTGGATGCTGGCCGGCGCCCTGGGCAGCCGCCGTACCCGGCTGGGGGAAACCGAAGTCACGGTGGCCTCGCCGCAAGGGCAGGGCATGCGACGCATGGATGTGCTGACCCTGCTGACCTTCGTCTGGCCGCAGATCCAGGCGACCTTTCCCCGCCACCCAAGCAAGTTGCTGATCGTCGGCGCGGCCGACCCGATGTGGCGCGGCAGCCTGGCCGGACACGATTCGCTGTTCTTGCACAGCCGCCTGCCGCTGGTCAGCGAGAGCGGCACCAGCCCGCTGTTGCGCGAGGTGATCCAGGCCTTTGCCCGGATCAACGACAGCGAGCGCAGCGACTGGATCGGCGAGGGGTTGGCGGAGTACTACGCCATCGAATTGATGCGCCGCGCCGGCGGCATGAGCGACGAGCGTTATCAAGCCCTGGAGACTCGGCTGGCCAAGAGTGGCCACGGCGTCGGCAGCCTGCGCGGCGAGCAGGTGGACGCGTCGGTGGTGGCCAGGGCCGTGCTGCTGTTGCAGGAGCTGGATCGGGAGATCCGCCTGAAGACCCGCAACAAGCGTTCGCTGGATGATGTGACTCGGGCGGTGATGCATCTGGAGCGTGTCAGCACCAAGGAGTTTATCCAGCTCAGCGAGACGGTGCTGGACGGCTCGTCGAAGGTGCTCGACAGCGATTTGTTGCGCTAGTGGAATCGACCGCTTTGCGGTCATCGCGAGCAAGCTTGAACTGGCCTAATAATTCTGGACACCCCAATCGGGCGCTATGATGGCGCCCAAATCTGAGGTGTTTGGATATGCGTAATTCTTATTCGAGTGAGTTCAAGCTCAAGGCGGCCAGCATGGTGTTGGACGAGGGGCTATCGGTTCCCGAGGTCTGCGCCAGTTTGAGTGTTGGCCCTACGGCGCTGCGTCGCTGGGTTGAACAGGTTCGTCAGGAACGCCAGGGATCGACTCCGGTCGGGGCCAAGGCGATTACCGCTGATCAGCGAGAAATCCAACAACTCAAAGCCTTGCTCAGGCAAAAAGACCGGGATATCGAAATCCTAAAAAAGGCCAGTGCTCTCCTGCTGTTGGACGCCAAAGATCACTCTCGCTGATCGATGAGTTGGGTGAGCAGTACGGTGTCAACAAATGCTGCCGCGTGCTGGGAATCGGCCGCAGCAGCTTTTACGCCTGGCGCCAGCGCCAAGGCCGGGTGCGTCCCGAACGAGAGAAGCTCAAAGCCTTGCTGGTCAAGCACCACAAGGCCTCCAGAGCCTCTGCCGGCTCGCGTACCTTGGCCAAGGAGCTGCAAGCCAATGGGCATCGGGTCGGACGGTACATGGCTCGCAGCCTGATGCGAGAAGCCGGCATCGCCAGTCGTCAGCGGCGGCGCCACAAGTACAAGTCCTCCGGCGTGGAAGCGCTGGTGGCGCCGCATGTGCTCAAGCGTCAGTTTGAGGTCACGGCGATCAACCAGGTGTGGTGCGGCGATGTCACGTACATCAAGGTCGGCAAGCGCTGGCTGTATTTTGCCGTGGTTCTGGACTTGTTCGCCCGCCGGATCGTGGGCTGGTCGTTTTCGATGATCTCCGATGCCACGTTGACCTGCGAAGCCTTGCGGATGGCCGTCGAGCTACGGGGGCGCCCCAAAGATGTGCTGTTTCACTCCGATCAAGGTTGCCAGTACACCAGCCATAAGTTCAGAAATGAGCTGCTGGAACATGGGCACCGGCAAAGCATGAGTCGTAAGGGCGAATGCTGGGACAACGCCCCGATGGAGCGTTTCTTTGGCAGTTTGAAATCGGAGTGGGTACCCGAAACAGGCTACGGCTCGGAGCATGAGGCCCGAGTGGACGTGCAGCGCTACATCACGCGCTACAACAGCATCAGGCCTCACAGTTACAACGACTATTGGTCGCCGGTGGCGATGGAGAAACTGGCGGCGTAAACCGTAATCGGTGTCCAGGATTACTTGACCAGTTCAGCTTCGCTCCTACAGGGCAGCACAGCTTTTGTAGGAGCGAAGCTTGCTCGCGATAGCGTCCTGTCATTCAACACGAGTTTCGCGTCCGACTATCAGACCCCGGCCTTGGGCGATTTCAGCGAATCGTTGCCTGTCGCGGTACGCTTCGCCGCCTCGGCATTGGCCTTGAGGGTTTTCAGCTCCGCGCCGGCGCGCTCGATCTTCGCCCGCACGTTCTGCATGTCCTGGCGGCTTTTCTCCAGCAGGCTTTTCGCCGAGCTGTGGCCGGTGATGCCACGGGCCAGGGCGACCCCGCCGATGGCCACCTGGATCAGGCCGAACACACCGCCACGGCGCAGGCCCTTGCCGACCATCACCACGCCGCCGGCCAGCGAGCCGATGCGCTCCCAGCCTTGTACGTTCTGCTCCGCCGGGCTCTGGAAAGGGGTGGTTGCGATGGGTTCCAGTTGTTTGCTGTCGCTCATGATCTGTCTCCAGGGGGGATGGATATAAAGCTGACTGCGCTGGCGCGTCGCTTGTTCCATCGAATGTGCCGCGAACTCGGAACAGCGCTTAAAACTTAGGACCGGAGCGGGTGTTGTTGCCCTTGGCCAGGCGGTCGTAGAGCACCACGTTGACGGTGGCGGCGAGGTTCATGCAACCGGTGGTCGGGATGTAGACCACGTCTTCGCACCAGTCACGGATGTCCTTGTCCAGGGAGCCGTCTTCCGGGCCGAAGATGTACAGCGCGCGATCCGGATGGGTGTACTCCGGCAGCGAGCGGGCACCTTCCACCAGTTCCACCGCCACCGGCACGCAACCCAGGGGCAGGATCTTCTTCAGGTCGTCGATGCCGATCAGCGGGATGTCCTGGTGGACTTTCTTGGTGTCGGTGACGAAGTCGCGGGCCCGTTCATAGCGCTTGCCGGTGTAGAACACCGACGCGACGCCATAGCAGCCGGCGGCGCGCATCACCGAACCGACGTTCTCCGGTGACTTGGGGTTATACAAACCAATGCAGCTGTACCTTTTGTTTGCCACGAGCGGGGTGCCTTCGAGAAAAATCGCGATTATACGGGGATTGTCGGCCGGCGGTTGGATCCGGCAAATGCATCGCGGGCAAGCCGCGCACCCGCAGGATCAG
>NZ_JAQZAB010000058.1:33845-55528 GCF_028640915.1 Pseudomonas sp. B3G-3
GGTGCGCGGCTTGCCCGCGAGAGGCCGGTTCTGTCGAACCGGAAAGAGCGAAGGTTACTCGTCGTCTTTCTTCATCAACCCCGCCAGCGCGGCGAAGGGGTTGTGGGTGGCCTTGGCGACTTTCGGCGTGCTCAGGGAGCCTTCGCCGAAGTACTGCTGGTCGGTGTAGCGCGAGTGTTCGTTGTCGTGGCAGTACAGGCACAGCAGTTCCCAGTTGGAACCGTCCTGCGGGTTGTTGTCGTGGTTGTGGTCGCGGTGGTGCACGGTCAGTTCGCTCAGGCGCTTGCCGGAGAACTCGCGGGCGCAGCGCCCACAGACGTGCGGGTACATCTTCAGGGCCTTGTCGCGGTAGCCCATCTCGCGGTCGCGCTGGGCGTCGGCGAGGATGCGGTCGAGCTTGGACGTGTTGGTCGAACTCATGGGTTCACCTTTATGCAAAGACTAATGACGGTAATGAGCCAAGTTTAGCTCAGGCCTTGAGCTTCTCGGCAATCCAGATGGTGTGGCGGGTGCCCTTGTTGCCATGGGCGAAGACCTGCACTTGCTCGGCCTTGAAGCCGGCCTTGCACAGCTTGTCGGAATACTGCTTGTCGGCGCTGGCCGACCACACGGCCAGCACTCCCTTGGGGCGCAGGGCCCGGGCGCAGGCCGCCAGCCCGGCGGCGGAGTACAGCCAGCTGTTGGCTTTCTGGGTCAGGCCTTCGGGGCCGTTGTCGACGTCGAGCATGATCGCGTCGAACCCCTGGGGCTCGGCCTGCAGCACCTTGGCCACGTCTTCCATGCGGATCACCGTGCGCGGGTCGAGCAGCGGTCGGCCGGATTTTTCCCCCAGCGGCCCGCGGTTCCATTCCACCACCCCCGGCACCAGCTCGGCGACCACCACTTCGGCGCCCTTGCCCAGGTGCTTGAGGGCCGAGGCGAGGGTGAAACCCATGCCCAGGCCGCCGATCAGCACCCGCGAATTCGGGCGCCCGGCGACCTTGCGGCAGGGGATTTCCGCCAGGGCGTCTTCGGAGCCGTGCATGCGCGTGTTCATCAGTTGCCCGCCGTCGCCGCCCTGGATCTTGATGACAAAATCCTCGCCGTATTCGAACAGGCACAAGGCACCGCCATTTTCGGGAATCGGGGTGGTGTCCAGCAGAACGAAACGTTTCATGAGGGTCTCAATGAGGAAGGCAAACCGGCCCGGTTGGGAGTAGCCTGAGGGCTGACAATAGCGATGGAGCCATTGATGAAGCGCACTATTCTAACGGTCATTGCCCGCACAGCGCTCTTGCTAAGTGCGGCGCTCGCGATGAGCGCCGTGCACGCCGAGGAACTGCAGGCGGTGCCCGTGACTCCGGTTCCCGCCGCCGGCTCGCCCGGCACCGCGCCCCCGACCCCGACCCCTTATCCGCAGATCACGCCCCCCAGCACCCCCAAGGCCACGGCCCATGGCGGTGCGCCCTTGCTGCCGCCGATCGACATGCCCAAGCCGCCGAAGGATCAGACCTTGCCAGGGTTGGAGCAGAACGGGACGAAAACCAAGACGCCGGGTGGCTAGACCTGTTGCGACAGCAGTTGCCCGTCGGCCATGCGCAGGCGCTTGGACAGTGACACGGCGAGGGCGCGGATGATCTTGGCGGCGATCTTCGGCGCCTCGTTGAGCATTTTCTCCAGCGAGTCCTTGCCCAGGTTGAGCAGCCGGCAATCGCTGGCGGCCACGCAGGTGGCCGAACGCCGCTCGCCATCGAGCACCGCCATCTCGCCAAAGGCCCGACCGCTGCGCAAGGTGGCGATGGTCACGCGCACGCCTTCGCTGTTGGTCTTCTGCACGGCCACCTGGCCGGAATGGATGATGCACATGAAGCTGCCGGCGTCGCCTTCGCGGAAGATCTCCTGGCCCTGGGCGATGCTGCTGATGCTGAAGTAACCGGCGGCGGCATTGAAGTCGGCCGGCAAGAGCTGATCGAACAATCCGCAGTCCATCAGCCAGTCGCGGATTTCGTTGTTCAACAAGGTGGGTTCTGGCATGTCGTCACGGTCTTTTTCTTGTGTCTGTTGCGGTCGGTATGGCCGGGGGCCGGCGGTCCTGTGTTTAAGACAGGAGCGCCGGCCGGAGTTCCTCAGGCGATGCCCAGAATCTTGAAAACAAATGCATATTCGAGCGCTACGTCACGCAATCCCTGGTAACGCCCGCTCATGCCGCCATGGCCGGCGCCCAGCTCGGTCTTGAGCAGCAGCAGGTTGTCGTCGGTCTTGGTGGCGCGCAGCCGGGCCACCCACTTGGCCGCTTCCCAGTACTGCACACGGCTGTCGTTGTAGCCGGCGATCACCAGGGTCGCCGGATAGGCCTTGGCCTCGACATTCTCGTAGGGCGCGTAGGCCTTGATCCGCGCATAGACTTCCGGCTCCTCCGGGTTGCCCCATTCGTCGTACTCGGTGACGGTCAGCGGCAGCTCGGGGTCGAGCATGGTGTTGAGCACGTCGACGAACGGCACCTCGGCGATCGCCGCCTTGAACAGCTCCGGACGCTGGTTGAGCACCGCGCCGATCAACAGGCCGCCGGCGCTGCCGCCGCTGATGGCCAGTTGCCCGGAAGTGGTCAGGCCCTGGGCGATCAGGTGTTCGGCGCAGGCGATGAAGTCGCTGAAGGTGTTCTGCTTGTGTTCCTGCTTGCCGGCGCGGTACCAGGCTTCGCCCAGTTCGCCGCCGCCACGCACGTGGGCGATGGCGAAGGCCACGCCGCGCTCCAGCAGGCTCAGGCGCGCATGGGAAAACCACGGGTCGAGGCTTTCGCCGTAGGCGCCGTAGCCATAGAGGTACAGCGGTGCCGGCCGGCCCAGGGCCTCGCGCTTGATCACCAGGCTGATCGGCACCTGGGTGCCATCGGCGGCGGTCGCCCACAGGCGCTGGCTGACATAGGCATCCGGGTCGAAGACGCCCAGCACCGGGGTTTCCTTGAGCACTTTCTGTTCGCCGCCGGCCAGTTCCAGCTGGCGGATCTGCGCCGGGCGGTTCAGCGCTTCGTAGCGCAGGCGGATGCGCTGGCTGACGAATTCCAGGCTGTTCTGCACATGCAGGCTGTAGGCCGCATCCGGCAGTTGCACGCGATAGGCCGGCAGGCCTTCGGGGTGCACCTCGATGATCGGCAGGCCGCCTTCGCGCAGGCTCAGGGTCATGGCCGAGTCGTTCAGGCTCAGGCCTTCGAGCATCACGCTGTCGCTGTGGGGGATCAGGTTCTGCCAGTCGGCCTGGCCTGGCACAGTGCCCAGGTCCGGCGCCTGGTAGAGGGCGAAGTTGATGCCGTCGCGGTTGCTGCGGATAAACCAGGTCCACTGGCCGTCGAGCAGGCCGTGGTCGACGTCGTACTCATGGTGCTCGACCCGCGGCGCCAGGCAGGTGAAGGCCTGCTGCGGCTGCGCCGCGTCGAGTACCCAGACCTCGCTGGTGGTCTTGCTGCCCAGGGACAGCAGTAGCTGTTTCTCCGAGCTTGAGCGGTAGCAATGGAGGAAGAAACGCCCGTCCGGCTCATGGAACACCTCTTCGGCGGCGGTGCCGTCCAGGCGATAGCGGAACAGCTTGTGCGGGCGGTGGGTGTCGTCCAGCTCGCCGAAGAACAGGGTCAGGCTGTCGTTGGCCCAGGTCATGCTGCCGTCGCAATCGGTGAACGCCAGCTCGCTGACCTTGCCGTTGGACAGTTCCTTGACGAACAGGGTGTAGACCTCTTCGCCGCTGGTATCGAGGCTGTAGGCCAGGCGCTGGTGGTCGGGGCTGATGCTGAAGGCGCCGAGGGAGAAGAATCCACCCTTGGCCAGCTCGTTCGGGTCCAGCAGCAGTTGTTCCTGGCTTTCGTCGACGCTCAGGCTGTCGTCGGCCGGGCGCGGGCAGCGGTAGTGCCGGGCGTATTCGTCGCCGGCGGTGGTGCGGGTGTAATACAGGTACGGGCCCCAGGGCGAAGGCAGCGAGAGGTCGGTCTCGAGGATCCGTCCCTTGATTTCCTGGAACAGGGTTTCGCGCAGCGCCGCCTGGTCGGCGAGGGCGGCTTCCTGGTAGCTGTTTTCGGCCTTCAGGTAATCGAGCACGGCGTCGGTGTCGCGCTCCTGGAGCCAGGCGTACGGGTCCGGGCCTTCGGCCTTGCGGGCGATCGGGGCGCTGGTGACGTGGGCGGATACGGGCATGAAGGGCTCTCGGGGCGGTGACAATTAAGGGCGCGGCAGACGGCGGTGCAGCCTGACATGCGAAAAGCCGTTATCATAAGCGCCTCTTTGCCTGCCTTGCCATGGACACCATGACCGAGAACGACTATCTGATCGCTTGGGGGCTTTACGCCTTCGCCGCCTTGGGCTGCCTGCTGGTGTGGATGCGCCTGACCCGCTGGATGTGGCGCTGGCTGCGCGAACCGCTGCGCGTGCTGGTGGCGGTGCTGCTGTTCAGCCCGACCGTGGTCGACCCGGCCAAGGAGATGTTCGCCCCGGCCGTGGCCATCACCGCCCTGGACATGCTGTTCAAGGTCGGCAACAACGCCTGGCGCGCGGTTTCCGACCTGTTCATGTACGGCGTCATCGCCTTCGGCATCTACCTGGTGTTCGTGCTGATCCGCTGGCCGATCGAGCGCGCCTCCAAGGCCCGCAAGGAACAGGCCGAGGCCGCCAAGGCCGCGGCCCGCGCCGAAGAGCCGGACGACCAGCCTTTCGGCGGCGCCGGCGACGATCGTTATGGCCGCCCGCCAGTGCCCAGCAACCCCCAGCGTTCGCGGATCGAGCCGCGTCTGTAACACGCATTGAAGCGAGAGTCCGAGCATGTGTGAGTTATTGGGCATGAGCGCCAATGTACCGACCGACATCGTGTTCAGCTTTACCGGGCTGATGCAGCGTGGCGGGCGCACCGGTCCGCATCGCGACGGCTGGGGCATCGCGTTCTACGAGGGCCGTGGCCTGCGCCTGTTCCAGGACCCGGCGGCGAGCAGCGAGTCGGAAGTGGCCAACCTGGTGCAGCGCTACCCGATCAAGAGCGAAGTGGTGATCGGCCACATTCGCCAGGCCAACGTCGGCAAGGTCTGCCTGTCCAATACCCATCCGTTCGTGCGCGAGCTGTGGGGGCGCAACTGGTGTTTCGCCCACAACGGCCAGCTGGCGGATTTCCAGCCGGCCGTCAGCTTCTATCGTCCGGTGGGCGATACCGACAGCGAAGCGGCCTTCTGCGATCTGCTCAACCGGGTGCGCGAAGCCTTTCCCGAGCCGGTGGAAGTCGAGGAGCTGCTGCCATCGCTGGTGGCCGCCTGCGCCGAATATCGCAGCAAGGGCGTGTTCAACTGCCTGCTCAGCGATGGCGACTGGCTGTTCTGCTACTGCTCGACCAAGCTGGCGCAGATCACCCGCCGTGCGCCCTTTGGCCCGGCCCGCCTGAAGGACGTCGACGTGATCGTCGACTTCCAGGCGGAAACCACGCCCAACGACGTGGTGACGGTGATCGCCACCGAACCCCTGACCGAGAACGAAACCTGGACTCGCTACGAGCCGGGCCAATGGAGCCTGTGGCGGCGCGGTGAATGCGTGCTGCACGGCCAGACCGAATAAGGACATCCCCTATGTTGCTCAGTTATCTGCGGCTGGTGTTGTTTGCGGCCGGCCTGTTGATCGGCGTCCAGGTGCCGGGGTTCATCAACGATTACGCCAAGCGTGTCGAGGCTCACCTGATCGAGGCCCAGGCCAGCCTTCAGGGGTTCCAGGGCACCGCCAACCAGTTCTTCAAGGGCGATCTGCAGGCGCTGGTCGCCCACTATCGGTCCAGCGACGATCCGGTGTTCCGCAGCGATGCCGACAGCCTGGGCAATCTGCTCGTTCGCCAGCGCGCCCTGGACAAGCAGTTCCAGGCCATGCAGGGCCCCTGGTACATCCGCCTGTTGCAAGTGGTGCTGGCCGCCGACCCGGATATCCGCAAGGAAACCTGGAACGGCTACAGCTATCAGATCCTGCTGACCCCGCAAGCGATGATCTGGGCTATGAGCGGCGCCTTGCTGCTGTCGTTCGGCCTGGAATGCCTGTATCGCCTGATCGACTGGGTGGTGCTCGGCGGCAAGCGCCTGCGCCAGAGCCGGCCGATCGAAGAGCGTGACCTGAAGGGGTTGTGACCGTAGCCGCTGCCGCAGGCTGCGATCGACGGCGCAGCCGTCGTAAACCAGCTGACGCGTTTTTCCAGGCAGATCGCGGATGCAGGTTGTGCGGCAACTGCGTTGCCGTTCGCAGCCTCGCAGGCTCGGCAGCGGCTACACGGACGCCGCGATCCCTGTAGCCGCTGCCGCAGGCTGCGATCGGTTGCGCAGCAACCGCAAAGATGGCTGGCCCACAACCCCTCATCGAGCCGATTCACGCAGGCTGCGCCCGCATTCGCAGCCTTCGGCAGCGGCTGCAAAGGCCTTCGCGGTGGATCAGCCCGCCAGCACGATATAGTCCGGCCCCACCTTGCGCGCATATTGCTCCAGCACCTGCTGGCACAGCACCACCACCTCTTCCACCAGTTCGACACCCACCCGCCACGACACCACCACCTGCAGGTTCGGCGGGCGCTGGTCGATGGTCAGCAGGGTCAGTTCGCCGCGCGCCAGCTCTTCGCTGACCAGTACCGGCGGCAAGGCGCCGATGCCGAAACCGTCGCGCAGCAGGCGGGTGATGGCCGATACCGAGTTCACACAGTTGAGCCGTGGCGCGCTCACGCCGTTGGCCTGCATCAGGCTCAGCACTTCCTGGTGCGGCAGGGAGTTCTTCGAGTAGGTGATGATGCGTTCCCGGGCCAGCTCGGACAGGTTGGCGTACTCGCGGTTGTAGATCGAGTGGCTGGCGACTATCCAGCCCATCGGGTGGCTGGCCAGTTCCAGGCTGCGAATGGATTCCTGGCGCAGCAGGTCGGTTTGCAGCACCAGGTCGAGAAAGCCTTTCTGCAGCTGGTCGCAGAGATTCAGCGAGGTGTCGGCCACCAGCTCGATTTCCACCTGGGGATAGCTGTCCATCATCCGCGCCACCAGGGGGCTGAGCCAGGTGTGGATCACCGTGTCCATGACGCCGATGCGAATCCGCCCGACCTTGCTCGAACGGGTCTCGATCGACTGCTTGAGCGCCTGCATGGTGTCCATCATCTGCTCGGCATAGTCGAGCACCTTGAGGCCTTCCGGGGTCAGGGTCACGCCGCGCGAGTCGCGCAGGAACAGCTTGACCCCGAGTTCGCCCTCGAGCACGGCGATGCGGCTGGAGATCGACGCCTGGGTGGTGAAGAGTTTGTCGGCGGTCAGGCGAAAGCTTTTCAGGCGCGCCACCCAGACAAAGGTTTCAAGGAACTTGAGGTTCATGCGATCAACTTTTCTTATGTCTGGAGGCGGTTTTTATTAGTTGGACGGGGCAGGGCGCGGGCGCCAAAAATCGCTGCGTCTCACGATAAGCGTCGTCGGGGCCCAGAACAATACCAATAAAACCAAGGTGGAGATTTGCCATGAGTGCGCCCGACACGCTCGCCGCCAGCAAGGCCAAAGGCCGCGCCGGCCCCTTCGACTGGTACCGCGACATCAACCAGCAGGAACGCCGCACGTTCTGGAGCTGCAAGGCCGGTTACGGCCTGGATGGCATGGACACCCAGATGCTCAGCTTCGTCATCCCGACCCTGATCGCGCTGTGGGGCATCAGCTCCGCCGAGGCCGGCCTGATCCACACCAGCACCTTGCTGGCCTCTGCCCTGGGCGGCTGGATCGCCGGCATCCTGTCCGATCGCATCGGCCGGGTGCGCACCCTGCAACTCACCGTGCTCTGGTTCGCCTTCTTCACCTTCCTCTGTGGCCTGGCGCAGAACTACGAGCAACTGCTGATCGCCCGGACCCTGATGGGCTTCGGTTTCGGCGGTGAGTGGACCGCCGGCGCAGTGCTGATCGGCGAAGTGATCCGCGCGGAAAACCGCGGCAAGGCGGTGGGCATGGTGCAGTCTGGCTGGGCCTTGGGCTGGGGCATCACGGCACTGCTGTATGCGCTGATGTATTCCCTGCTGCCGCCGGAAGACGCCTGGCGCGCCCTGTTCCTGCTGGGCATCCTGCCGGCGATCTTCGTGATCTTCGTCCGCCGGCTGGTCAAGGACCCGGAGGTCTACCGGCAAACCCGGGCCCGGGAAGTGCCTGACAACCCCTCGCGGTTCTACGAGATTTTCGCCCCCGGCATTCTCAGCACCACCCTGCGCGCGTCGCTGCTCGCGGCCGGTGCCCAGGGCGGCTATTACGCCATCACGTTCTGGCTGCCGACCTTCCTCAAGACCGAGCGCGGCTTGAGCGTGCTGAGCACCGGCGGCTACCTGGCGATGGTGATCTTCGGCTCCTACGTGGGCTATGTGATCAGCGCCTATCTGACCGATATTCTCGGGCGCAAGAAGAACTTCGTCCTGTTCGCCGCCGGCTCGTTCACCATCGTCCTGCTGTACACGCAAATGCCGGTGAGCAACGCGGTGATGCTGTGGCTGGGCTTCCCCCTGGGCTTCTTCGCCTCGGGGATCTTCAGCGGCATGGGCGCCTTCCTGACCGAGCTATTCCCCACGCGGATCCGCGGCTCGGGCCAGGGCTTCTGCTACAACAGCGGCCGGGCACTGGCAGCCTTGTTCCCGCTGTTGATCGGCCTGCTCAGCCAGCACATTCCGCTGGGCGCGGCCATCGGCACCTTCGCTGCGGTGTCCTACGGCATCGTGGTGCTGGCGGCCCTGAGCCTGCCGGAAACCCGCGGCAAGCAACTCGAAGCGCGCTAACTGATAATCTGTGGGCATCCCACCGCGATCCCCGCAGCCAAAACGACAAACGCTACAGGAGCACTGACCGTGAGCCGCCTGTTATTGAATTGCGACATCGGCGAAAGCTTTGGCAACTGGACCATGGGCCTGGATGCCGAGGTGATGCCGTTCATCGATTGCGCCAACATCGCCTGCGGTTTCCACGCCGGCGACCCGAGCATCATGCGCAAGACCGTCAGCCTGGCCCTGGCCAATGGCGTGCGCATCGGCGCGCACCCGGCTTACCAGGACCTGGCCGGTTTCGGCCGCCGTTCCATGGCCTACGGCGCCCAGGAACTGCAGGACCTGCTGCATTACCAGATCGGCGCCCTCGACGGTATCTGCCGGGCCCAGGGCAGCCGGGTGAGCTACGTCAAACCCCATGGCGCCATGTACAACGACATGATGGCCAACCCAGCGCAGCTGCGCGCGGTGATCCAGGCGGTGGCCGCCTACGACCGGCAGCTGCCGTTGATGCTGATGGCCACCCGTGACAACAGCGCGGCCCAGGCCCTGGGCGACGAGTTTGGCGTGACCCTGTGGTTCGAAGCCTTCGCCGACCGCGCCTATGACAGCGCCGGCCATCTGGTGTCGCGGCAACTGCCGGGGGCGGTGCATCACGACCCGGAAAAGATCATTGCCCAGGCCCTGACCATCGCCCGTGGCGACGCGCTGCTGGCCAGCGACGGCAGCGCCCTGCACCTGCAGGCCAATACCCTGTGCGTGCACGGCGACAACGCCAGTTCGGTGGCCGCCGTGCAGCGTATCCGCGCGGCCCTTGCGCAGTTGCCAGCATGAAAATATGCCTTGAAGTGGCGGCCATCGATTGCCTGATGGTGCGCCTGTTCGATGCCATCGCCGAGGCCAACATGCCGTGGATGCTCGCCGCCAGCGAGCGCCTGCGGGCTGCCTTCGGCGGGCAGTTGATCGACCTGGTGCCGTCCTACACCACGCTGATGGTGCACTACGACCTGCGGGCCTTGAGCCCGTCCCAGGCCCGGGAGCTGATCGATGTGGCGCTGACCGACCTGACTCCGGACTCGCGCACCGGTGGCCAGCGCCATGTGCTGCCGGTCTGGTACGACCTCAGCGTTGGCCCCGAGCTGAGCCTGTTGTCGCGACGCAGCGGCCTGTCGGTGAGCGAGGTGATCCGTTGCCACAGTGAGCGTGAATACCAGGTGTTCGCCCTGGGGTTTGCGCCGGGTTTCGCCTTTATGGGGCTGGTGGACGAAGTGCTGGCCGCGCCGCGCCTGGATACGCCGCGCAAGCGCGTGGCGGCCGGTAGCGTGGGGATTGCCGAGCGGCAGACCGCGGCTTATCCGGTGGTGTCGCCGGGTGGCTGGAACCTGATCGGGCGCACACCAAGCCGCCTGTTCGATCGCGAGCGCGACGGCTACAGCCTGATGCAACCGGGCGACAGCGTGCGTTTCGCCGCGGTGGAACACGCCGAATTCATCCGCCTGGGCGGCGACGACACGCCACTGGAGGTGCCGGCATGAGCCGCCTGACGATCGAAGCCAGCACACCGCTGTGCCTGTTGCAGGACGCCGGTCGCTTTGGCGTGCGGCACCTGGGCGTGACCCAGGGTGGCGCGCTGGACTGGGTGTCGATGTCCTGGGCCAACTGGCTGCTGGGCAATGTTTTGGATGCGCCGGTGATCGAGATCACCCTGGGCGGCTTCAGCATGGTCGCCGAGGAGCTGTGCCTGCTGGCGCTGGCGGGGGCCGACCTGGGGGCCTGTATCGATGAGCGTCCGCTCAGCCCGGGGCGCAGTTTTATCCTGCAAAAAGGCCAGCGGCTGCGTTTCACCCAGCCGTACCTGGGCGCGCGGGCCTATCTGGCGGCGCCCGGCGGTTTCAATGCGCCCAAGGTGCTGGGCAGTTGCGCCAGCGTGGTCCGCGAGGAACTGGGCGGGCTCGACGGTTTCGGCCGGCCGCTGGCCGAGGGCGCGCGGCTGGAGTATTCCGGGGCAGGGGTGAACCTCAAGGAACTGTCGGGCAAGCAACTGCCGGACCTGCAATCGAAGGCGCCGCTGGAGGTGATTCTCGGGGCGCAGATCGGCCAGTTCAGCGGGCAGAGCCTGTTCGATGCCTTCAACAGCGCCTGGACCCTGGACAGCCGCGCCGATCGCATGGGCATGCGTCTGCTGGGGCCGCAGCTGCGCTATCAAGGGGCGCCGATGATCTCCGAGGGTATTCCCCTGGGGGCGATCCAGGTGCCGCCGGACGGCCAGCCGATTGTCCTGCTCAACGACCGGCAGACCATTGGCGGGTATCCACGGCTGGGAGCCTTGACGCCCTTGGCGCTGGCGCGGCTGGCGCAATGCCTGCCGGGCAGCGAGGTACGCCTGACGCCGGTGGTGCAGGAGACGGCGTATCGGCAGCAGATCGAGTTTTTACGGCGGTTTGTCTGAACCGATGTAGCCGCTGCCGCAGGCTGCGATAAGGCCCGAAGGGCCTTCAAGCGGACTCAAGAGCGCGTCTGCTTCGCAGCCGATCGCAGCCTGCGGCAGCGGCTACAGGGATCGCGTTGGACGGGATCCTATTTGGAGAGAAACCGCATCCCTTCTTCCAGGCCGCGCAAGGTCAGCGGGTACATCTGGTCTTCGATCAGCTCGCGCACGATATTGGTCGAGGCGGTATAGCCCCAGGTGTCTTTCGGGTAGGGGTTGATCCAGATGAGCTTCTTGTACTTCTCCATGAAGCGCTGCATCCACACGTAGCCGGCTTCTTCGTTCCAGTGCTCGACGCTGCCGCCGGCCTGGGTGATTTCGTAAGGCGCCATGGCGGCGTCGCCGACGAAGATCACTTTGTAGTCGGCGCCGTACTTGTGCAGCACGTCCTGGGTCGAGGTGCGTTCCGAGCCGCGGCGCAGGTTGTTCTTCCACACCGACTCATAGATGAAGTTGTGGAAGTAGTAGTACTCCAGGTGCTTGAACTCGGTCTTGCAGGCCGAGAACAGCTCCTCGCAGATCTTCACGTGGGCATCCATCGAGCCACCGATATCGAACAGCAACAGCAGCTTGATGCTGTTGCGCCGCTCCGGGCGCATCTGGATGTTCAGCAGGCCGGCGTCGCGGGCGGTGTGGTCGATGGTGCCATCGATGTCCAGCTCGTCCGCCGCGCCCTGGCGGGCGAACTTGCGCAGACGGCGCAGGGCCACCTTGATGTTGCGGGTGCCCAGTTCCACCGAGTCGTCGAGGTTCTTGTATTCGCGCTGGTCCCAGACCTTGACCGCCTTGCCCTGGCGCTTGCCGGCGTCGCCGACGCGGATGCCTTCCGGGTTGAAGCCGCCGGAGCCGAAGGGGCTGGTGCCGCCGGTGCCGATCCACTTGTTGCCGCCGGCGTGGCGTTCCTTCTGTTCTTCCAGGCGTTTCTTGAACTCTTCGATCAGCTTGTCCAGGCCGCCGAGGGACTGGATCTGCGCCCGTTCCTCATCGCTCAGCGAGCGCTCGAACTCCTTGCGCAGCCAATCCTCGGGGATCAGCGCCTGCAGGTGGTCGTCGAGTTTTTCCAGGCCGTTGAAGTAGGCGCCGAACGCGCGGTCGAACTTGTCGAAGTGCCGCTCGTCCTTCACCAGGATCGCCCGGGACAGGTAATAGAACTCGTCCATGTCGGCGAAGGTCACGCGCTGCTTGAGCGCGTTGATCAGGTCGAGCAGCTCGCGCACCGACACCGGAACCTTGGCGGCACGCATTTCATTGAACAGATTGAGCAGCATGACAATGCCCTCTCAGCGGGTGCCGCGACGGCTCATGAACGCCAGGCGTTCCAACAACTGCACATCCTGCTCGTTCTTCACCAGGGCGCCGGCCAGCGGCGGGATGGCCTTGGTCGGATCGCGTTCGCGCAGCACCGCTTCGCCGATGTTGTCGGCCATCAGCAGCTTGAGCCAGTCCACCAGCTCGGAGGTCGAAGGCTTCTTCTTCAGGCCCGGCACCTTGCGCACGTCGAAGAACACGTCCAGCGCTTCGCTGACCAGGTCCTTCTTGATGTCCGGGTAGTGCACGTCGACGATTTTCTGCAGGGTGGTGCGGTCGGGGAAGGCGATGTAGTGGAAGAAGCAGCGGCGCAGGAAGGCGTCCGGCAGCTCTTTCTCGTTGTTGGAGGTAATGATGATGATCGGGCGCTGCTTGGCCTTGATGGTCTCGTCGATTTCGTAGACGTAGAACTCCATCTTGTCGAGTTCCTGCAACAGGTCGTTGGGGAACTCGATGTCGGCCTTGTCGATTTCGTCGATCAGCAGGATCACCCGCTCCTCGGATTCGAAGGCCTCCCACAGCTTGCCTTTCTTCAGGTAGTTGCGGATGTCATGCACCTTGTCCACGCCCAACTGCGAATCGCGCAGGCGGCTCACCGCGTCGTACTCGTACAGGCCCTGGTGAGCCTTGGTGGTGGACTTGATGTGCCAGGTGATCAGCTTGGCACCGAAGGACTCGGCCAGTTGCTCGGCGAGCATGGTCTTGCCGGTGCCCGGTTCGCCCTTGACCAGCAGCGGCCGCTCCAGGGTGATGGCGGCATTGACTGCCAGCTTCAGGTCATCGGTGGCGACGTACGCGCTGGTGCCTTCGAACTTCATCTGCAATTCCTCGAACGGTAACGCCGACGTGCATCGAGCAGGTCGGAAGAATAAAACACGAATGGCCGACTATAGCGCGGCGCCCGGTCGACTGTGAACGCAGACGCCCTATTCAGTCTCTGAATGGGGCGTCACATGGTGACTCAGTCAGTGGATGGCTTGGGGCGCTCATACTGGGCATTGAAGGCCTCGATGAAACCATTGCGTAAAATCTGTAAAAAAGCCTGGAATGCGCTGACATCACGCTGATGTACGCTGCCTTTGAGTTCGACCCGGGTGGCGAACTGGTTTTTCCCCTGGTTTTTCAGCACGGTTTCGCTGCCCCCCACCAGGGCTTCCCAGATCGAACGGAATATCCCCTTGTCCTTGTTCTCGACATCCTGCCGCCAGTTGAACACATCGACATCGCGCAACAGCGGCTTGATGTAGCCGGTGAGCTGGCCCTTGTTGGCCTCGGCTTCGATCACCAGGTCACCGTGGCCGGCGTTGAAGTCGAATTTGCCATAGGCGCCGGCGAAGTCGTTCAAGCGCTTGAGTTCGATGTCCTGCACACGCAGGCGGAACGCGAAGTCCTGGAAGTCGCTCAGCGGGTCGAAGGTGGCGTTGGTTTCCAGGGGCGCATGGTCCAGTAGCATGGCCTTGCCTTCGAGGCGGGCGTCACGTTTGCCCTGGGTGTCGACCACGTTGGTCAGGTTGTAGGCGCTGGCGTTGACCTGGGTGGCGCTCATGTTCACCGGCGGATTGGAGTTGAAGTTACGGAAACTGATCTTGCCGTCGCTGACTTGTACTTCGTTGAGGGTGATGGGCAGCAGCTTGTTCAGCTGGGCCCGCCAGTCAGTGCCTTCGCCGGTTTGTGAGTTCTTTTTGTTGGAGCCGTCGACGAAGTTGACCTGCGGCCCGACGAATTGCACTTCGGCCACCACTGCATGGTCGTACCACAGGGAGTGCCAGCTCACGGACAGATCGACCAGCGGAGCATTGACGAACGGCACCGGCACCTTACCGTCGACCTTGACGATTTTCAGGCCGTTGATCCGGTACGCACCGCGCCACAGGGCCAGGTCGACATCGGCGATCTGGCCGCGGTAGTCGCCCATGTTGGCGAGCCGGTCATTGAGGTAGTCGCGCACCAGATAGGGCATGGCGATGTGCAGGGCAACCAGCAGCACCAGCACCCCGGCGAGGGTCCACAGGGGCCAACTGTAGCGACGTTTCATGAGCATGAGTCTCCAGCCATGTGCCTTATAGCGATTGACTCCCCGGCATCGCAGTCGTTCGTCCCGACTGGACGCTCATGGGTGCGAGGCATACCCTTGGACACTTCCTTTCACGCTGTACAAGGACCCAGCCATGAGCCGCATTTTCGTCGACAACGCCCATTCCATTGGCAATACGCCGCTGGTGCAGATCAACCGCATCGCGCCCCGCGGCGTCACCATCCTGGCCAAGATCGAAGGGCGCAACCCGGGTTATTCGGTGAAGTGCCGGATCGGCGCGAACATGATCTGGGACGCGGAAAGCAGCGGCAAACTCAAGCCGGGCATGAGCATCATCGAGCCGACCTCGGGCAATACCGGCATCGGCCTGGCATTCGTCGCCGCGGCCCGTGGCTACAGGCTGGTCCTGACCATGCCGGCGTCGATGAGCATCGAGCGGCGCAAGGTGCTCAAGGCCCTGGGGGCCGAGCTGGTGTTGACCGAGCCGGCCAAGGGCATGAAGGGCGCGATCGAGAAGGCCGCGGAAATCCTTGCCAGCGACCCTGAAAAATATTTCATGCCGCAGCAGTTCGATAACCCGGCCAACCCGGCGATCCACGAGAAAACCACCGGTCCGGAAATCTGGAATGACACCGATGGCGCCGTGGACGTGCTGGTGGCCGGTGTCGGCACTGGCGGCACCATCACCGGGGTTTCCCGCTACATCAAGAAGACCCAGGGCAAACCTATCCTGTCGGTGGCGGTGGAGCCGAGCGTATCGCCGGTGATCACCCAGAAACTGGCCGGCGAAGAGATCAAGCCCAGCCCGCACAAGATCCAGGGCATCGGTGCCGGTTTTGTGCCGAGCAACCTCGACCTGTCGGTGGTCGACCGGGTCGAGCTGGTGAGCGACGAGGAATCCAAGGCCATGGCCCTGCGCCTGATGCAGGAGGAGGGGATCCTCTGTGGCATTTCCTCCGGCGCGGCGATGGCGGTGGCGGTGCGCCTGGCAGAAACCCCCGAGATGCAGGGCAAGACCATAGTGGTGGTGCTGCCGGATTCGGGTGAGCGTTACCTGTCGAGCATGCTGTTCAGCGACCTGTTCACCGAGCAGGAGAACCAGCAGTAAGACACTAGGGAAGGTGATCGCCGGAGCCGGCTGGCCGGCGATCGAAGGTACGGCGGCTGCGGCGTGCAGGGCACAGCACAATTGTGCTGACCTGCATCAGCTGGCGTTCAGGTGACTTATGTTAATTAGCGTTTTATTGCACGACTGTTAACACTGTTTGTTGGTTTGTGCGGGTTTTTCCAGGGGCCAGGAGTGTTTATGATGGCCGGCTGCCATGTCGGATGAATGCTGCCCCGCTGGTAATTATTTCAAGGAGATATTGCATGAGCCTTTCGTTTGCCGCCAAGTCCGCGGTGTTGCTGCTATTCATCGGCAGTACTCTCTACGTGCATTTACGCGGTAAGGCTCGACTGCCGGTGCTGCGTCAGTTCGTCAACCATTCGGCACTGTTCGCTCCTTATAACGCCTTGATGTACCTGTTTTCCGGCGTGCCTTCCAAGCCTTACCTGGACCGCAGCAAGTTTCCCGAGCTGGATGTGCTCAAGGACAACTGGGAAGTGATCCGCGACGAGGCCATGCACCTGTTCGACGAGGGTTACATCCGCGCCGCCGAGAAGAATAACGACGCCGGTTTCGGTTCATTCTTCAAGAAGGGATGGAAGCGTTTCTACCTCAAGTGGTACGACAAACCGCTGCCATCGGCCGAAATGCTGTGCCCGAAGACCGTTGAACTGGTCAGCCGCATTCCCAACGTCAAGGGCGCGATGTTCGCCCTGCTGCCTGGTGGCAGCCACCTGAACCCACACCGTGACCCGTTCGCCGGTTCCCTGCGTTATCACCTGGGCCTGTCCACGCCGAACTCCGACGACTGCCGGATCTTCGTCGACGGCCAGGTCTACGCCTGGCGCGATGGCGAAGACGTGATGTTCGACGAAACCTACGTGCATTGGGTGAAGAACGAGACCGACAAGACTCGGGTCATCCTGTTCTGCGACATCGAGCGTCCACTGAGCAACTCGCTGATGACCCGCATCAACCGCTGGATCAGCGGCTGGCTGGGGCGTGCCACCGCGCCGCAGAACCTCGACGACGAGCGCGTCGGCGGGATCAACCAGGCCTATGCCTGGAGCAAGCGTTTCAGCGACCGCATCAGTGGCATGGTCAAACAGTGGAAACGCCTCAATCCGAAGCTCTACCGAGTCATGCGTCCGGTGCTGGCGGTGGTGGTCCTGACCGCCCTGGGCTACTGGTTGTTCGGATAAGGCGTTGCAATGAATATCGGGCGCTGGTTATAGTCGGCGCCCGGTGTATCAGAAGATTCACCTTCCTCTTCAGAAAGATCAGCACATGCCTCATTCCCTCATCAACGCGGTAGTCGATTCAGCGGTTAACGCTGGCGTCGTGCCGTGCGGGAACCCGCAGCCTGTGCAGATCAGTCATTACCCCCCACCTGTCAGTAGCACGCCGGTGTGCGCCGTCGTATCACCGCCGGGCGTTGTCGTACGGGGCTGATCAGCATCCTCTGCTGTTGCCCGCGCCCGCCAGAAAAAACTACTGAATTTCAGCCTCGGCTGAGTTGGCCATTTGCCTGATTACAGGTGGTATTCATGTTGCTCATAGCAAAAAAGTCCGCGCTCGCGGCGGCTTCCACGAGCCTGTTCGTCCTGCTCTGGAGCAGTGGGGCGATCTTCTCCAAATGGGGGCTGGCCCATGCCTCGCCCTTTGCCTTCCTGTTGTTTCGTTTCGCCATCGCCCTGTGCGGCCTGGTGCTGTTGATTCCCTTGCTCAAGCTGCGTTTGCCCCGCGGGCGCAAGCCGATGCTGTACGCGGTGGCCACCGGGCTGGTGTTGCTGGGGGCGTACCAGATCTTCTACCTGCTGGCCCTGGACCTGAAGGTCACCCCCGGCGTGATGGCCACCATCATGGGGGTGCAGCCGATCCTCACCGTGGTGATCATGGAGCGTCAGCGTTCCTGGAGCCGGATGTTCGGCCTGGCGCTGGGGTTGGCCGGGTTGATCATGGTGGTCTACCAGGGCATCGGCCTGGCCGGCATGTCGCTGGCCGGGATGCTCTTCGGCCTGCTGGCCCTGGTGAGCATGACCCTGGGCTCGATCATGCAGAAACGCATCAGCGACAACCCGCTGGGCACCCTGCCGGTGCAATACCTGGCCGGGCTGTTGTTGTGCGCGCTGTTCGTGCCGTTCCAGCCGTTTCACTTCGAGCACAGCGTCGGCTTTATTGTCCCGGCGCTGTGGATGGGACTGGTGGTCTCGGTGCTGGCGACCCTGCTGCTGTACCGGCTGATCGCTCGCGGCAACCTGGTGAATGTCACCAGCCTGTTCTACCTGGTGCCGGCGGTGACGGCCGTGATGGACTACCTGTTCTTCGGTAATCGACTGGCGCTGCTGAGCGTGCTCGGCATGCTGTTGATCATCGTCGGGCTGGTGTTCGTGTTCCGCAAAAACAGCTGATTCAGAAAGTGCCGGGCGCAGCTTTCGACTTGATCGAAGCTGCGCCTTTTTTTGTCTGGGGCGCACCCTTCAGATTGGCCAGGACTGGCCGATAGCAATGGTGGCTTATTGATATTAAATTGCGTTCGCTTTTACCCTATTTATTAAGGCTTTGGGAATAAGACAAACCTTAAAAATTAAAGATTCCTTCTACACTGACGACATACTCTTCAGGCCCAATGGAGATAGTCAGAATGAGTAGCAAGCTGGTTTTGGCAGGTGTCGGCATGTTTCTAGGTTTGAGTGGAATCTGTTCCGCAGCCCCTCAAAGCATCCAGGGAACGATCTATTTTCACGGCAGCATCGTCGAGGAACCTTGCACGCCAAGCTCGACTGCCAATGGCGGGGCCGTATTGAGCCTGCGCCAGTGCCCACAACTGTCGCGGGGTAACGACATCCGGGTGCACGGGGTCGGTCCGTCGAGCACGGTGACGGCCGTCGGCCAGTCGCCGGTCAACGTCAAACTGGTGACGGACAGCGGCAAGGACGGGCGCTACTACGATCAGCACTATGCGCTGGTCGATGGGGCAGGCAAACCGGTGAACTCGGGGGCTTACCTGATTACCCTGACGTCGCCATGACGCAGGTATAGCCCAATGCCCGGCGCTAGAGCGCCGGGTATTGAATGACCGTCACGGATGCCCCCGTTGTTGCTGGAGGCATGCCTTGACGAAAGGCAAAAAAAGACCGGCAAGTGCACCTTGCCGGTCAATCCACAATACGCAGCGGCGGGGCCGCCGCTGCGTGATCAGGGCGGGGTCAGAAGCGGTAGCTGGCGTTCAGGCTCAGGCCGTGTTCGCTGGCACCGCTGCCCAGTTGCCCGCTGTAGGCGGCGCCCAGGCTCAGCTCGGGAGTCACCCGGGTTTCCACTCCGGCTTCGACCACTGCGCTGTTGCGCGAGTAAGCCGCGCCTTCGGTGCGGAACGCATCGCTGCCGTCGAAACGGTAGGTGTTGGATGGCGTCATGCCGGCCAGGGCGTGTTTCCAGCCGGCGCTGCCGAACACGGTCAGCAACTTGCCGTTATCCAGCTGCTTGTCGGCGCTGGCGCGCAGACCCAGGGTGGAGAACGTCTGCTCGTCCGACGCGTGCTTGGCGCGCAGGGCCGCAGGGCCGCCATCTTCCTTGAAGCCTTCGCTCTTGACCTGCACATAGGCCAGGTTGGCGAAGGGTTCCAGCTGTACCGAAGGGCTGAGGTCGAAGCGCCGGCCCAGCTCACCGAAGGCTTGCAGGGTATTGGCGTCGTGCTTGGACTTCAGATGGTCGCTGTAGCCGGCGAAGTTCACCGAACGCTTGGCGTCGATCCGGCTCCAGGTGTACGCCATGCCGCCGCGCAGGTCGAACCCGCTGACCTGTGTTCCGCCATAGACACCCAGATGGATGTTGTCGTTGTCGCTCGAGGAGTCGCGTGACGAGCTCTTCAGGTCGGTACGGCTGTAGCCGGTCAGCACGCCGACATGGCCGCTGTCACCAACCGCGGTATCGACACCCGTCAGGAAGCCCTTGGTGTCGCTGCGCAGGGTGGCGGTATTGCTGTCACCCTTGACCTCGCCCCAGTTGCCCAGCGTGGTGATCCACGGGGTCAGGCCGGAGTGTGCGTCGCTCGCGGTGTCAGCCGGCTGGGCGACAGTCGCCGAACGCAGACGGCTGTTCGCCGCGTCGCGCACCAGGCGGCTGTCCTGGATCAGCGCCGAACGGGTGGAGTTGTGGAACTCGCCGGACAGTTGATCGAAGGCATCGCGTGCCTGGTGGTCATCGGGCAGATAGGCGATGGCCTCGAACAGTTTGTTGTGCACCGGTGGCGTCAGCGCTGGCACGGCAGAGCCTTTCAGGCTTTGTGCCGCAGTGGCCGTGGCCCGCTGGTTAGGGGTGAAGGCGGCTTCCTGGAACAGGCGAGTCTGCTGCACATCCAGGTAGGCATTGTGGCTGTCGTAGTTGTCCACCAGGTCATAGAAGGTCGAGACCCAGGTATCGCCCGTCAGCTTGTAACGACCGCTCAGGCCCTGCTGGGTTGCGAGCACCAGATAACGACGGTCCAGCTCGTAGCGTTTGCTGTCGAGTTTGTCCGCGTTGATGATGCTGCCGTCCTCGAGCCGCGCCGCGCCGTTCACCAGCAGCCGGTCGTTGGCTCCGGTGCTCAGCAGTTCGGCATGGAAGGTCGAACCGCTGTGCTGGTCGAGATCGCCGGTCAGGCTCAGAGTGCCGATGGAGTTGCCGGGGGCGATGGTCGCGCCTTTGTGCAGGGTGACGTTGCCGACCTGGCCGTTGCCCGCCAGGGTGGCGCCGTCATACACGTCGGTCGAGCCGCCGAGCTTGCCATTGACGGCCAGGATGCCCGAATCGACGTAGCTGCGGCCGTGGAAGGCGGAGCTGTCGCCGCTCAGTTCGGTGCGCCCGGCACCGCGCTTATAGAGCGTACCGGTGCCGGAAAGGGCGCCACCGAAGGTGTAGGCGTTGGCACGGTTGAACACCAGGCTGCCGGGTGCGTCGATCTGCACGTCGCCGAGGATCGAGCCGCTGTTGCCGCCGTTCGCGCCGGCCCCCAGTTGCAGGGTGCCGTTGCTGATCAGCGTGCCGCCCTTGTAGGTGTTTTCGCCGGTGAGCACGGTGCTGCCCGTGCCGCGCTGCTCGACCGAGCCGCTGCCGTAGATGACGTGGTCGTACTGGTACTGGTTGTTGCGGTCGAACACGACCTGGCCATCGTTGCCGATATCGCTGAGCACTTCGCCTTGGCTGCCGTTGAAGGCGCCGATGTGCAGGCTGGCGTTCTTGTCGACCTGCACTTGCCCGGCCATGCGGTTGTTCAGCAGCAGTTCGCCGCCCTTGACATTCAACTGGCCGGTGAAGCCGCTGGAGTCACCGTTGAACACGGTCTGCCCGGCGATGTGATTGACGCGGCCCTTACCTTCGAAGCCGGCATCGAACTGGTAGTTGCGGTCGCTGTGGTTGAACTGGACCAGGCCCTGGCCTTGACCGAAGACCACGCGTTTGGCTTCCAGATGGCCTGCGCCCTTGGCGTCGGCGGCCTTGTCGCTGGTCGCGCCCACATAAAGCGCAGCGTTGGAGCTGCTGTCGTTGGCGATCCGCAGGGTGCCACCGCCGACTTTGGCCACGCCCTGGTTGGCGAGTACCAGGCTGGCGTTGCCGCTCTGGCCCACGATCATGTCGCCGAGGGTTTCCCACAGGCTGCCCGTGCCATCGACGCTGGCGCTGCCATTGGCGCCCTGGTTGGCACCGATGATGCCGTCCTGGCTGGTTACCTGGCCGCCATTCTTGATGTCCAGGGCACCGTTGCCGGCGCCGCCGACGATCAGGGTCTTGTCGGTGGAGAGCGAGCTGTTGTCGACGCTGACCGAACCATTCGAGCCTTTTTGTGCACCGAGGACGGTGTTGCCAGCGGTCTGCACCTTGGCGCCGTTGGTCAGCGACAGCGAGCCGTTACCCGACTGGCCCACGATCATGTCGCCCAGGCTTTTCCAGAGGCTGCCCGCGCCATCGAGGCTGGCGCTGCCAGTGGAGCCCAGGTCGGCAGCGATGATGCTGTCCTGGCTGTTGACCTG
>NZ_JAQZAB010000059.1:0-4791 GCF_028640915.1 Pseudomonas sp. B3G-3
GCGGGATCGCGGCGGGCACGCCCCGCTCCATCGCCCTGGGCGCGGGCGAGCACCTGGATGCGGCCGCGCACGGCAACGTGCAACTGAGCTCGGGCGAGAACACCGTGATCAACGCCGCCAACGGCCTGGGTACCTTCGCGCAGCGCGGTGACATGCGACATATCGCTCACCTGGGCGAGTTGCTGCTGCAGGCTCAGCACAACAACGTGCGGGTCAATGCGGAGCAAAGTGTCGAGATCAGCGCCAACAAGGAGAACTTGATGCTGGCGGCCGCTAAACGCATCACGTTCATGTGTGGCGGCGCCTATATAGAGATGAAGGATGGAAACGTCGACATGGTCATGCCGGGCCTTTTCATCGTCAAGGCAGCGTCGCACGACTTGATGGGTTCGGCGTCAGAGACGGGGAACCTACCGCAGTTCAAAGCGCCGATGGCTGGTGATTACGCCGCGCAGTACCGACTACACAAGAGCGATGAGCGTCCATTCCAGGGCTACCGCTACAAGCTCCTGAACGCGGGACGATTGCTGGTCGAGGGATGGACAAGCGACGTGGGTGAAACTGAGCTGGTTGAAACTGAAACCCCGAAAATGGTTCAGGCCTACAAGACCATCATGCGCGATGATCAACGGATTACCGAAGATTGGTTCTCCCAGATCGACTCAATCACTGATGAGCGTCCGCATAAGGACGCGCCCTCGCCATTCACTGATGAATGTATCGCACAATACCAACAGGAGGATCTCTGATGCCGGGCCCCGCCGCTCCTGCTGCAGCCCTCATTTGGGGCTATCGCGCCTATCGAGCCCATCAGGCGTACGAGGCTGCGCAGACTGTTGTAGAAGCTGCACAAGTTGCTGAGGAAATTGCGAAGCGTAAGGAAGAAGTCAAGCGAGTTCTGAAGAGTACCATCGACAGTTTTGCGAGGGAGATCAACGAAAAAAGTTCGACCTTCGCCAAGATAGATGCTGGTGGGCGAAGCACGATTTCGCGACGTGGAGCTGAAGGAACGACGTACAAGGAATACATCGAGCGAAAGATCCCCTTCCGCCCAGCCATTAGCATCACTTGCAAGTGGGCTCTTGAATCACCGCTCAAGGTACCGCGCAGAATACGCAAAAAAATCCCGGGTAGTGTGGTTGAGACCACTATTGAGGTGCTTCTTAAGCAATTGACTGCCTCACTGGTCTTCGAAGCTATCGATAGCGCACTTGACTGGAAAAGCCCCCTCAAGGCAGAACCCAACTATGTGGCTGGAAAACCGCTGTTGGGTGAGCCACCGACTCGTCCAAAACGGACCAATGAGCTGTTTCCGTTCTGGCCACGCCCACGCGGCAGCTTGGCGCCAGACCTGGTGATCGTCGAGTATCGTCAGCAGCCTTTTCACGCGCCCAATGTATTTGTCGCGGTCGAAATCAAGTTTCCAAAGGATTGGGTGAAAAAAAAACAAATGGACGACTATGTGGGATTGATGAATCAGGATGAAAGGAAAGTCGCCTTGTTGAGAGTGCCGGAGGATTGCACTGGATACAAACCGGATGAACAGCACTCGGGGGATTCTGGCCGTCAGAATGGAAGAAAGAAGCGATGACAACGATTAATAGGGAAATGACCGACGACGAGATTGTCGGTATGGTCGCCGACCTTAAGGAGTGGCCGAGTGTCGGCCATTACAACGCAGACTATGAACTCGCCGTGATGCCGTTTACCAGCTTCTACTTCTCTGCAGATCCGGAGCGGCATGTGGAAACCGGCCTGACCATGATCGATGTCCATGAGGAATTCGAGCGACTGCTGGGAGCTCCCTTCAAGATCCAGACTCACCCCGACTCCGAACGTCCCCATCCCTACGCTTCCAAACGACTCGGCAATTTGCGCGATTGGGCTCGAAAGATACCTCCTAACAAGAGCTTCGCTTTCGAGTTCACTGACGAGACTAACCATCGAAGTTCGCCAACAAACGCGGGCTACTACTGGAGAAACGCCGAGCGTGGATTTGGTGGGCCGACATATTCCAGTATCCTTCTCTACTACCGTTGGCAATGGTGGCTCGACAACCGTGATGCTTGGCGCCGCTTTGTGCTTGACACCATCACGCGACTGCGACCTGAACAAGTCTACAGTGGCTTTGCCATGGCCAATCCGCTGGAGTTTGGTACCCGTGCCGAAGTCACCGTCTGGGACCGGGCACTCACTCCGCATTTCTATGGGTTGGATACCGACTACCCGTTCAGCATGAAGAATCATTTGCCGTTGGGGCTACGCCCTCCCACTTGGGGATTTCTTCTATCGGACATCTGGCGGGAGAAGCTCTCGCTCGATCGCGATGCTGTACGCGCAGTGCTGGCAGATTCGCGCATCCGTATTGACGATCTCAACTGCGGCCAATGGATTGAGTTGGGCCCTAAGCCCGAGCTGTATCCAGTAGAAAATGGGGTTCCTGAACTGCCTGTCATCCTGAACCGTCTGTTGCTGCCCTTACGTAACTCGAAGCTTCCCTTGCTTGGCTTCGGAGAGTGGGACGGAGACCCCAACGTTCGCTTCAACCGACTCGATTCTGAGCGCTGGCTCGCACGCTTTGATGATGACAGCGATTGGCCGTCACCCGCGGCCCGCGGCCTCCCGCCCGATGCCCCGCGTCAAGAGCCGCCACCCACGCATGCTTCTGGTGGCGAAGCGTGTCCACGCACCGGTTGGTGGGTAACCGCCGCCAGGCACGGCCTGCGTCAACGTTTCGAACACGGCGAAAGCCTGCCTGTCGTTGAGAACGACAACACGCGTGGCGTGACGTTATGGCAATGGGATGTCGACCAACGTGATGCGCAAAGCGCTTCCCTCACCGAGACGCCCCGTGAAGCTCAGAGCCTTCACCCTGCGCCGCGTGCCGGCCTGTGGATGCGCGCTGACCATCCGCTTGATCGTTGTCGTATACAGGAAGGCGAGGCGCTACCTTTGATTGACGGCTTGGCCGTCACTTGGCAGTGGGTCGATCTCCCTCCGCATGCCATGCGCATCACCAGCGGGCAGCCGTGTCCGTATCCCGGGGTGTGGTACTGCGAGGATATTCCTGTCGGGCCGAGGACCTTTATGCACGGCGTCACCATGCCTCAGGTGCAAGGACGGGACGTCACCTGGTTCCTGGCGTCAACGTCGTAGCGGTCTTGCTCAAGCTTGCCGGCAACGCCCGGGCGGCACCCAGGCCCTGGAATTGGCCATCGTTGAAAACCGGCAGCTACCGTGTCATATGCTCCTCATCTTCGAGGTGACTGATATTGCGCTGTCTCAAGGCTGAATAGAGTTGAAACAGTTAGAAGACTAGTCAAAATGAGAGTTTGGTTTGATTAAAAGATCTATCGTTCTGCGAGCTCTGCTTTGCATACCCATATTAGTCGTGGCTCCATTCGCCGTTGGTAACAGCTCAACGCTGACGCATATGCTTCAATTGATGTTCGACGTTCAAGAAGAGCCGCCTTCAGTGGCAACGGTTCTGGATAACATCGACCGCTATAGCAATCGGCGTGTGTGCTTCGAAGGACGCATCACGCACGCCATGCCCTTCCCGGAACCCAGTGAGGAAGATCCGATCTCGTTCTTGATGGAAGGGTTCGCCGGGGAGGCCACAGTCCTTACGACAAATTCGACCACATTTCGTGTATGGGCCCTTAGGGAGGGCATGGCCCTATTCACGAGGCTGGATTTCTCGGAACTCAAACGCGATCGTCCCGTCCGAGCTTGTGGCGTTCCTGTGAAAGGCGAAGGATTCGACCCCAGTGAAAAGCGTACTCTACTGCTCGTCGGTGAACTCTTAACTCCGCGGCGGAAACAATGAAATGGTGTGCTTTCGCGCATGAACTCTTGCAATCTGAACGCGCTGCTTCGTCGCAGATGTCGACTGTTTGTGGGGATGCTGCTTGTCCCGGCTGCCTGTGTGGCAGGCTGGGTATATCTGAAATCTCCCTATGAACCCAGGGGTGCTACGTCCGTTGCAACGATGTTGCTGCAGGAGATCTATCGGGAAAACTGGCAGCACGCTCACGACTTGACGCTCAAGAATGGATACACCGGCCGCACGCTCGAGGAATTCCGCCGGTTTTCAAATCGGCAGGTGTGCACGTCAGCATCCATGGTTTATTGGGGGCCACCTCAATCGCACGGCAACCGACTTCGCCATTGGCTAGGGGGCACCGAGCCTGATCAGGATCGAGTCTGGGTGGAGTTTCATGGCCTGAGGGCCAATATCCCTGGCTCAATATGCATGATGTCGGTGGAGGTGCGACGAATCGCGAGAAATCAGTGGAAAGTCTTCAATTTCCAAAGCCATGCAGGTTGATTAGTTATGGGGCTGGAACTATCGCCCATCACCGGAGCGAAGCCGCATCTGAGTGATTCGAGATACTTCCGACCCAAACTTTAGGATGTTTCCCATTTACTAAGGCGACAAGCCCACGGCAACATCAAAGGAGGAATTCCGTGGGTGTCCATCGTTGCCTATAGCGTGCTGGCCTTTGCTGCCGCGTTTTGATTGTGGCCGCCCCTCGCCATTCAGACCCCTCCCGCCTGGGCACATCGGACGGGGCCGGGTTTCTGCAGGGAGCACGCCATGCCGGCCCAATCCGATCTGCGCTTTACCTTCGCCGTCGGCAAGACCGCGTTCGAGGTCATTGAGTTCACCCTGGACGAAGGCCTGTCCGAGGGCTACTGCCTAACGCTCGAACTGGCCAGTTTTGACCCGGCCATCGACTTCGGCCAGATCCTCGATCAGTCCGCGCACTTCACCCTCTGGCAGGGCGG
>NZ_JAQZAB010000060.1:0-71143 GCF_028640915.1 Pseudomonas sp. B3G-3
CGGCGCCTGGATCGCGGGCAAGCCTCGCTCCTACAGAAACAGCGCATGCCGGCAGAGGTACTCAGCCGCGCTTTTGTAGGAGCGAAGCTTGCTCGCGATGAATGCTGACGCGGTATTTCAGACACCCCGCGGCGCCTGGATCGCGGGCAAGCCTCGCTCCTACAGAAACAGCGCATGCCGGCAGAGGTATTCCGCCGCGCTTTTGTAGGAGCGAAGCTTGCTCGCGATGACGACCTGGAGCACGCCCCGCAAGCCCGGCGATAAGGCCTTGGCGGGCCTCAGAACTGGTAGCTGAGGGCGGTCTGGACCTGGCCCTGATTCACTTCGCCGCGCTCGCGCACCAGGGTGCTGTCGGCCGCCGAACCCGTCAGGTGAATCCAGCTGGCGCTGGTCATCCACGACCAGTTGCCGCCCAGGGGCACCTGCAGGTTCTGGGTCAGGGTCAGGTTCTGCAAACCGCCGCCGGCGCTGTAGCGGCCGATGCCCGTGGCCTGGGCCTCGGCGTCGCTGATGCCAAAGAAGGTCTGGGTCTGCCGGGCGTCGGCGAAATGCGCGGTGAGGTTGTTGCTGCCAATGATCCCCAAGCCCAGGGGATAACCGATTTCACCGCCGACCTTGCCCAGCAGGCCACCCTGGCCCTCGCCCGCAGCCACCGCGCTGCCGAGGGAGGCGAACAGGCGCCAGAAGTCGTCCGGCGCGTACTGGATGTAGCCGCCGACATCGGCCATGTTCGGCACGTCCCGCAGGCCGCGCAGCGAGCCGTTGGCGTTACGTCCCGGCAAATAGTTGATATAGGGCCCGGCGCTGAAACCATTGCCCTTGAAGGCATCCCAGGTCAGGCCGTCGTCGGTGTCGAGGCTGACATCGCCCCACTCCAGATCGACATAGGGCAAGGGCACGGTGTCATGCCGGCTGCCGCTGGGGTCATGGGGTTGGTAGCCGATGCCCAGGCCCAGCGAACCGCCCAATCCATCCTGGCCCCCCTCCTCGGCGAAAGCCCCGCAGGCAGCCCCTAGCGACAGCAGGACGGCAAGCAGGGCGGAGCGTGTGAAGCTGAACATGGCGCGGGTTTCCTGGAGTGAAGATGCGCGCATCAATCACCACCCCGCCCCCTCCCTGCAAGCACTGATGTTGTTTGTAGCGAGCTACAAAATTTGTAGCTCCAGCCACCCCACCAAACGCCTTTTCCCCGTGCAGAGCCCGGCCCGCCTGGGCCGAAGGCAGTTGGCACAGTCCCTGCTCCAGTGCCTGGCATGCGCAAAGTGCGCTCCTCTCCAACAGGTAACTGCAGATGATGCACTGGCATATCGTGTGTGACTTCGACGGGACCATCACCCGCACCGACGTGATCGACAACGTCCTCCAACGCTTCGCCGACCCGAGCTGGGAAGACATCGAGCAACAATGGCTGGACGGCCATATCGGCTCCCGGGAATGCCTCAGCCGCCAACTGGCGCTGGTCAAGGCCTCGCCCGCCGAACTGCTGGCCTGTTTCGACAGCGTCGAGATCGATCCAGATTTCCCCGACTTCGTCGATCACGTGATCGGCCTGGGCGCTTCCCTGGAAGTGGTCAGCGACGGCATCGAGCAAGGCATCGCGCGGATCCTCGCGCGCCACTACGTGAGCCTGCTGCCGATCCTCGCCAACCGCCTGCGCCAGGTCGACCAGAACAGCTGGCGCATCGACTTCCCGCACGCCAGCGACGCCTGCCGCGCCGCATCCGGCAACTGCAAATGCAAATCCACGCCCAAGGGCAAGCGGGTGCTGGTGATCGGCGACGGCCAGTCCGACATGTGCGTGGCCGCCAGCGCCGACTTCGTGTTCGCCAAGGGCCGCCTGGCCGAGTACTGCCAACGCAACGCCATCCCCCACGCGACCTTCGATTCCTTCGCCGAACTGCCGGCACTGCTGGCCCTGTTGCCCAACGAAGCGGCCAATGCCGGCGCCTTCGCCCTCGACAACACCACCGAACATTGCGTCCCCACTCAGGAACTCTTCCACCATGTCTGACATTCGTATCGCAACCGCAGAAGACCAGGTGCTTCTGGAAAAAGAAGCCAAGTACTGCTCCTACGGCGACACCGTCCACTACATCGAGCCGCCACGGATTTTCAGCCGCTGCGAAGGCTCCTACGTCTGGGACACCAGCGACCAGGCCTACCTCGACCTGCAGATGTGGTACTCGGCGGTGAACTTCGGTTATGCCAACCCGCGCCTGAACAATGCCCTCAAGCAACAGATCGACACCCTGCCGCAGATCGCCAGCCAGTACCTGCACAAGGGCAAGATCGAGCTCTCGGAAATGATCGCGGTGGACGCCAAGAAGAAATTCGGCCTCGACGGCCGCGTGCACTTCAACGTCGGCGGCTCGCAGTCCATCGAGGACTCGCTGAAAGTCGTGCGCAACGCCACCAATGGCAAGAGCCTGATGTTCGCCTTCGAAGGCGGCTACCACGGCCGTACCCTCGGCGCTTCGTCGATCACCTCCAGCTACCGCTACCGTCGCCGCTACGGCCACTTCGGCGAGCGCGCCAACTTCATTCCCTTCCCCTACCACTTCCGCGGCCCCAAGGGCATGACCAAGGAAGAGTACGGCAGCCACTGTGTGCAGCAGTTCGCCCGGTTGTTCGAGACTGAATACAACGGCGTGTGGGACCCGAAAGTCGGCCAGAGCGAATACGCCGCCTTCTACGTCGAGCCGATCCAGGGCACCGGTGGCTACGTGATTCCGCCGATGAACTTCTACAGCGAGCTCAAGCACGTGCTCGACCAGCACGGCATCCTGATGGTGGTCGACGAGATCCAGATGGGCTTCTACCGCACCGGCAAGCTGTGGTCGATCGAGCACTTCGACGTCAAGCCGGACGTGATCGTCTTCGGCAAGGCCCTGACCAACGGCCTCAACCCCCTGGGCGGCATCTGGGCCCGCGAAGAGCTGATCAACCCCAAGGTGTTCCCGCCGGGTTCGACCCACTCCACCTTCGCCTCCAACCCGCTGGGCACCGCGGTGGGCCTGGAAATGTTCAAGATGACCAGCGAGATCGACTACGGCGCGATGGTCATGGAGAAGGGCAAGTACTTCCTGGCCGGCCTGCAGGACCTGCAAAAGCGCTACCCGATCATCGGCGACGTCGACGGCCTGGGCCTGGCGCTGCGCTGCGAGATCTGCACCACCGACGGTTTCACCCCGGACAAGGCGACCCTGGACTACATGGTCGAGGAAGGCATGAAGGGCGACATCGAGATCAATGGCCAGCGCCTGGGGCTGATTCTCGATGTCGGCGGCTACTACAAGAACGTCATCACCCTGGCCCCCTCGCTGGAAATCAGCTACGCGGAGATCGACCTCGGCATCGCCCTGCTCGACCGTCTGCTGGACCGGGCCATGAAACGATGACAGCACAGATCGATCCGGGCGCCGGCATCGACCTGGGCCAGGGCGACGCCGGCTTCATCCTCGGCAATGGCGAGGTCGCGGTGTTGTTGATCCACGGCCTCACCGGCACCCCGACGGAACTGCGTCGGGTGGCCGTCGGCCTGGCCCAGGCCGGGTGCACGGTGTACGTGCCGACCCTGGCCGGGCATTGCGGCAACAACGCCGACCTGCAAGCCACCGGCTGGCAGGACTGGTACGAGGGCGTGCGCCGGACCTTCGTCGGCATCCGCCAGCGCCACCGGCAGGTGTTCGTCGGCGGCCTGTCGATGGGCGCCGTCATGTCCATGTACCTGGCCTCGGAACACCCGGGGCAGGTCAGCGGCCTGCTGATGTATTCGACCACCCTCAAGTACGACGGCTGGAGCATCAACAAGCTGGCGTTCCTCACCCCGCTGCTGATGAAGATTCCGTTCGGCGTGCACATCTGCAGCTTCGAGGAGAAGCCGCCGTACGGCATCAAGAACAAGCGCCTGCGGGCGGTGGTCGAGCGGCAGATGAAGGCCGGCGAAAGCAGCAGCGCCGGCCTGCTGACCATGGAAGGGGTGACTGTGCGCGAGCTGCACCGGATGAACGCGGTGGTGAAAAAACGCATGCCGTCGATCACCACCCCGGCGCTGGTGCTGCACTCCATCGAGGACGACATCACCAGCCGCTGGAACGCCGACTATGTCGAGCGCAAGCTCGGCGGCCCGGTGGTCAAGGTGCTGCTCGACAACTGCTACCACATGATCACCGTCGACCTGCAGTACCGCCGGGTGGTGGAGTTGAGCGCGGACTTCATCGAACGCCAGGCGGGCCCGCGGCCCGCGGTGTACGACGACCAGCGCCAGTTCGCCTGATTCAAGGACCGCACGTGATCACCAGCCAAGTCTTTTCGAGCATCCAGGCCATCGACCGCAGCGCCTGGAACGATTGTTTTCCCGGTGCCCTGGAGAATTGGGACTATTACCTGGCAGTACAGGACGCCGGCATCGAGGACTTCACCTGGCGCTACCTGGCGGTGTTCGAAGACGAGAAGCTGGTGGCCGCCGCCCCGGCCTTCATCACCCGTTATCGCCTGGACACCACCGTCTCGGGCCCGGCCAAGCGCCTGAGCGAACGCCTGCAACGCTGGTGGCCGGGGCTGCTGCAACTGCCGCTGTACGCCATCGGTTCGCCGGTGGCCGAACAGTGCCACGCCGGCACCGCCAGCCATATCCCCGCGGTGCGCCGCCAGGCCCTGCTCGGGCAACTGCTGCACCTGGCCCGGCGCGACGCCGACGCCCAGGGCATCGGCCTGCTGGCGGTCAAGGATGCCGCCAGCCAGGACCGGCAATGGGCCGCCAGCTGCCAGGCATTCGGCCTGCAAGCCATGCCCAGCCTGCCCAGCGCCCTGCTGCCGGTGCCCTTCGGCTCGCAGGATGCCTACCTCGGCACCCTGGGCAAATCCACGCGCAAGGACCTGCGCCGCAAGTTGCGTGCGCCCGGGCCGCGGATCGAATGGCGACGCAACATCGACGACGTCCTGCCCCAGGTCATACGCCTGTATGAAGCCACCCTGCGGCGCAGCGACCTGCAATTCGAACGCTTACCCGCGCCCTACTTCACCGGTATCCTCCAGCACTTGGGAGAGCGTGCCGCCTGCGTGCTGTACTGGGTCGACCAACAACTGGTGGCCTTCAACCTGGTGCTGCTGGACGAGCACCGGTTGATCGACAAATTCTTCGCCCACGACCTGGAGATCAGCCGTGAGCACAACCTGTATTTGCGCAGTTGGATGGCCAATGTCGACTACTGTATCCAGCACCGGATCGCGCTCTACGAATGCGGCCAGGCCGGTTATGCCAGCAAGCTGCGCCTGGGTTGCAGCTTCAGCGGCAACAGCCTGTTCTTCCAGCATCGCAACCCGCTGCTCGACACCCTGCTCAAAGGGCTGAAATATGTTCTCCGGCCGGATCGCACCGACCCCGCCATGGCCGCTGCATTAAGCGAAAGTTCATGACCAGAAAAGACCGCCGCACCCCTCGCCCTTTCGCCATCTCCCGCTGGAGCCTGCAGCGCAAGCTGGTGCTGGCGTTCTGGATGGTCAGCGTGATCCCCACCATGATCGCCGCCGAGCTGGCGGCCACCACCCTGTCGCAGATCTTCGACAGCAACGTGCGCATCTGGCTGCAGGAGTCGACCAAGATCGTCGAGGACGAAATCACCGAGACCCTGCACGACAACGCGCGCATCGCCCAGCTGTTCCTGCGTTATGCCAAGCCGCCCACCGACCGCAACGCGGCCAAGCACGACAAGCTCACCGCCGACATCGCCGACTCCATGGGCATCGATGTGGTGGCGCTGATCCGCAAGCGCGACCACCAGGTGGTGTTCAGCACCGCGGCCGACGATATCGTCGGGCAGATCAGCCTGGCCCATAACGCCGTGCTGCAGACCCTGCAGGTCGGCGGCGTGGCCACCGGCGCGGTGGTCTCGACCTTCCAGACCACCCTCGACGGCATCGACTACCAGCTGCTGATCGCCACCTACCTGGACGCCAGCTTCCTCACCAGCGTGGCCGACGTGCATTCCCTCGACCTGCGCCTGTACCTGGCCAAGGCCAACGACTTCGCCGAGATCTTCGCCACCCAGCGTTTCGAGGACCACCCGACCCAGGTGCCGGAAAAGATCGAGAACATCCTGCGCGACACTCGCCAGCCCACGGAGCAGTTCACCAGCCGCTACAGCGGGCTGTACCGGCCGATCTTCAACGACAGCGGCGAGCTGGTGGGGGTGATTTTCAGCGGCCTGCTGCGCCACAGCAGCCTGGTGGGGCTGGTCAACCAGAGCAACCTGTTCATCCTGATCTTCCTGCTCAGTTCGGCGGCGTCGCTGGCCGTCGGCTGGCTGGTGTCGAAACGCCTGACCATGCCCCTGCGTGGCTTGTCCAAGGGGGTCCAGGCGGTGATCGCCGGTGACTACCGGCAACGGGTGCCGGTGATTGGCGGCGACGAGCTGGCGGAGCTGAGCAGCACCTTCAACCACATGAGCGAACGCCTGGGCGAACTGCAGCACCTGGAAGCCCAGTTGCGCCGTCGCGACCGCCTGCACGCCCTGGGCGAAGTGGCCATGGGCCTGGCCCACGAGATCCGCAACCCCCTGGGCATCATCAAGACCGCCACCCAACTGCTGCACCGCCGTGCGGATCTGCCCGAAGGCGACAAGCGTCACCTGGAATACGTGATCAGCGAAGTCAGCCGGATCAACGACCTGATCACCGACTTCCTCGACTTCGCCAAGCCCAGCGCGCCGATCCGCTCGACCCTGCTGGCGCGGCCGCTGGTGGAGGAGCTGATCGGCTTCTGCGAGCCGGAACTGGCCAGCCACAAGATCGACGCGCAGATCGACGACCAGGCGCCGGGCGCGACCCTCTACGCCGACGCGCGCCAGCTCAAACAGGCCTGCCTGAACCTGATCCTCAACGCCATCGACGCCATGCCCGCGGGCGGGCGCCTGACCCTGGGCATCGCCCAGGACGCCGAACACACCATCCTGCGGGTCACCGACACCGGCCAGGGCATCGAGCCGGACATGCTCGAACGCATCTTCACCCCCTTCGTCACCACCAAGGCCTCGGGCACCGGGCTGGGCCTGGCCAAGGTGTTCTCGATCATGGAAAACCATGACGGGCACATCGAATGCAGCAGCGAAATAGATGCCGGCGCCACCTTCAGCCTGTACATTCCGGCCAAGGGTGAGGATGACGAAGAGGATGATGAAAATGAGCAAAAGGCCCAGCCATGACGCATAACCTGCTGGTGGTCGACGACGAGCCCAAACTCTGCGACCTGCTGTCCTCGGCGCTGAGCCAGGACGGTATCCAGGTGTTCACCGCCGGCAATGGCCTGCACGCGCTCAAGGTGCTGGAACAGGAAGAGATCGACCTGGTGATCAGCGACTGGCGCATGCCCGGCATGGACGGCCCGCAGCTGCTGGCCGAGGTCAAGCAGCGCTACCCGCAGATCCCGGTGATCGTCATGACCGCCTACAGCACGGTGAAAAACGCCGTGCAGTCGATGCGCAACGGCGCCTACGACTACATTGCCAAGCCCTTCGACATCGACGAACTGGACATCACCGTCAGCAAGGCCCTGCAGTTTCGCGACATCCTCAAGGACAACCAGCGCATGCGCGCCGAGCTCGACGAGCACCGGCAGATCGACAGCCTGGTGGGCGACAGCCCGACCTTCCGCCGGGTCCTGCAAGCGGTGGACTCGGTGCGCGAAAGCAACGCCACCATCCTGCTGACCGGCGAAAGCGGCACCGGCAAGGAGATGGTCGCCCGGGCCATCCACCAGCACGGCAACCGAGCCAACAAACCCTTTGTCGCGGTCAACTGCGCGGCGATCCCCGAAGGCCTGCTGGAAAGCGAAATGTTCGGCCATCGCAAGGGCGCCTTCACCGGCGCCGTGGCGGACCGGGTCGGGCGCTTTCAGCAGGCGGACAAGGGCACGCTGTTTCTCGATGAGGTCGGCGACATGCCGCTGGCCCTGCAGGCGAAGATCCTGCGCGCCTTGCAGGAACGGGTGATCGAACCGGTGGGCGACCCGCGCGAGCGCAAGGTCGATGTGCGGGTGATTGCCGCCACCAACAAGAACCTGCTGGAGGCGGTGGCCAACAAGGAGTTTCGCGAAGACCTGTATTACCGCCTCAATGTCTTCCCGATCCCGCTGCCCGCCCTGCGCGAGCGGGTCGAGGACATCGCACCCCTGGCCCGGCACTTCGCCCACACCCTGGGCGCCACCGCCGGCAAACGCATCACCGGTTTCAGCCCGCAGGCCTTGCAGGCCATGGCCAACTACGCCTGGCCGGGGAATATCCGCGAACTGCAGAACTGCGTCGAACGCGCGACCATCGTCGCCGCGGGCGCGGTGATCGAGGAAAGCGACCTGCCGGGTTATCTGTTCAGCTCACCGCCGCTGAACGCCGGAGCCAGCGCCCTGCCCGGCGACAGCCTCAGCGTGCCCAGCGACCTGGACGCGGCCCTGGCCGAAGTGGAGAAGGCCTACATCCTCGCCGCCCTGCAACAGAGCAACGGCGTGCAGGCCGCCGCCGCGCAGTTGATCGGCATTTCCGAACGCAGCTTCTGGTACCGCCTGAAAAAACTCGGGATCCAGGTCGACAAGATCGTCCGCTGATACCCCCCCGTCACCTAGAACCAAGGCCACCACGGACCTGTAGGAGCGAGGCTTGCCCGCGATAGCGGTACCTCAGACACACCACATTGCCCCAATCGCCGGCAAGCCTGGCTCCTACAGAAGCCAAGGCCACCACGGACTTGTAGGAGCGAGGCTTGCCCGCGATAGCGGTGCATCAGACACACCGCATTGCCCCAATCGCCGGCAAGCCTGGCTCCTACAGAAGCCAAGGCCACCACGGACTTGTAGGAGCGAGGCTTGCCCGCGATAGCGGTGCATCAGACACACCGCATTGCCCCAATCGCCGGCAAGCCTGGCTCCTACGCAAGCCTAGGTCAGAGCAGGTTCGGCGCGGGCAGCGGATCGATCTGCGCCCAGTGCGAGGTGTCTTCGCGATGGCTTTGCAGGTAGGGCAGCACCGCCGCCAGCAACGGCGCCTTGAAGGCTTCCTGGAAACGATGGGCCAGGCCCGGGATCAGCTTCAGCTGGCTGCCCTGGATATGCGCGGCCAGGTGTACGCCGTGCATCACCGGCAGCAGTGGATCGGCGGTGCCATGCACCACCAGGGTCGGCACCCGCAGCTGGTTGAGCAGGGCCACCCGGCTCGGTTCGGCGAGGATCGCCATGATCTGGCGCTTCACCCCTTCCGGGTTGAAGGCACGGTCATAGGCTTCCGCCGCCTGGTGCAGCAGCGCCTGCCGATCGTCGGTGACCTGCGGGCTGCCAAGGGCGGCCAACAGGTCGGCCTGCTGCTCCAGCGCCACCTCACGGTTCGGCGCGCCGCGCCGCGACAACAGTTGCACCAGCGCCGCGTTGGGCGCCGGCAGGCCTTCGGCGCCGGAGCTGGTCATGATCAGGGTCAGGCTCTCGACCCGTTGCGGCGCCATGGCCGCCAGGTGCTGGGCGATCATCCCGCCCATGCTCGCGCCCAGGACATGGAACTGCTCGACCTGCAGGGCATTCATCAGGCCCAGGGCGTCGTCGGCCATGTCGGTCAGGCTATAGGGCGCGGCCACCGGCAGGCCGAGCTTGTAGCGCAGCACCTCGAACGTCAGGTTGGCGTTGGCCGGCGCCTGGCGCCAGGTGGACAGGCCGACGTCGCGGTTGTCGTAACGGATCACCCGGAACCCCTGCTGGCACAGGGCAACGACCACTTCGTCCGGCCAGTGGATCAACTGCCCGCCCAGGCCCATCACCAGCAGCAGCGCCGGATCGGAGGCACGGCCGATGCTCTGGTAGGCCAGGCTCACCTGCTCCAGTTCGACCCTTTGGGTCGGTACGTTGACATCACAGCGAGACGCCGCCTGAGACGGCAGGCCGAGCAGCAGCGCGGCCAGGAAAACAGTCGTTGAAAAAAATCTTGCCCACATGAAGAAACACCGAAACGCAGAAGCCCAGTAGAGCGCGAGTCTGATGAACTTTGATCGAGCGCGCTGCCACAGTTACGTGACAGTTTGATGAAGATTGCCCAGCGGTCATAAAACCCTGTAGCCGCTGCCGCAGGCTGCGATCGGCCCGAAGGGACGCAGCGATCTTGAACCCGCTGAAGGCCTTCGGCCTTATCGCAGCCTGCGGCAGCGGCTACAAAAGCCCGCAGCATCGTGCCCCGGCCCACTGTAGGAGCGAAGCTTGCTCGCGATGGTCGTGAACGATGACGCGGTGTTCCTGAAGCAGCGCGGCGCCTGTCGGCTCATCGCGCGCAAGCTGCGCTCCTACAGGGATTGGCGTTGGCCGGGATCAGGCCTGCTGGTTACGCAACTGACGGGCGGCGGCGACCATGTTGACCAGGGCGGCTTCGGTTTCCGGCCAGGCGCGGGTCTTCAGGCCGCAGTCGGGGTTGACCCACAAACGTTCGGCGGGGATGCGCCGGGCCGCCTTGCTCATCAGTTTGACCATCTCGGCGGTGTCCGGCACCCGCGGCGAGTGGATGTCATACACCCCCGGGCCGATGTCGTTCGGGTAGTCGAAGGCCTCGAACGCCTCCAGCAGCTCCATGTCCGAACGCGACGTCTCGATGGTGATCACGTCGGCATCCATCGCCGCGATGGCCTGGATCACATCGTTGAACTCGCTGTAGCACATGTGGGTGTGGATCTGGGTGTCGTCGCGCACCCCAGAGGCGGTCAGGCGGAAGGCTTCCACCGCCCAGTCCAGGTACGGCTGCCAGTCCGCCCGGCGCAGCGGCAGGCCCTCGCGGAATGCCGCTTCGTCGATCTGCACGATCTTGATCCCGGCCTTCTCCAGGTCCACCACCTCATCGCGCAGGGCCAGCGCCAGTTGCCGGGCCTGCACCTCGCGGGACACGTCCTCGCGGGGGAAGGACCACATCAGCATGGTCACCGGTCCGGTGAGCATGCCCTTCATCACCTTGTCGGTCAGGCTCTGGGCGTAGCTGATCCAGTCCACCGTCATGGCCTGCGGGCGGCTCAGGTCGCCGTAGATCACCGCCGGTTTCACGCAGCGCGAACCGTAGCTCTGGACCCAGCCGAAACGGGTGAACAGGTAGCCGTCCAGTTGCTCGGCGAAGTACTCGACCATGTCGTTGCGCTCGGCCTCGCCATGCACCAGCACGTCCAGCCCCAGGCGCTCCTGGACCTGCACCGCATGGCGGATTTCGCAGCGCATGGCGTCGGTGTAATCGTTGTTCGACAGCTTGCCCTGCTTGAATGCCTGGCGCGCCAGGCGGATCGACGCGGTCTGCGGGAACGAACCGATGGTGGTGGTCGGGAACACCGGCAGCTTCAAACGGGCGTGCTGCTGGGCAATGCGTTGGGCAAAGGGCGAGTGACGCTGGCTGTCGGCGGCGCTGACCGCCTTGAGCCGCGCCTGGACCTCGGCCTTGTGAATGCGCGGCGATTGCGCGCGGCTGGCCTGCACCTGGCGGCTTGCGGCCAGGGCCGCCTGCACCGCCGGGGCCTGGGGATCGTTCAGGGCGTCACGCAGCACCGAGATTTCGCCGCATTTCTGCACGGCGAAGGCCAGCCAGCTTTTCAGCTCGGCATCCAGCTGGTCTTCCCGGGCCAGGTCCACCGGGCTGTGCAGCAGCGAGCAGGAACTGCTGACCCACAGGTTGTCGCCAAAACGCTCCTGCGCCGCTTGCAGCTGCTGCAGCGCCTGCTCCAGCTCGCAACGCCAGACGTTGCGGCCGTTGACCAGGCCCACGGAAAGAATCTTGTAGGTCGGCAGGCGATCGAGCACCTGGGTCAGTTGTTCCGGTGCCCGCACGGCGTCGATGTGCAGGCCGTCCACCGGCAGGCCGACGGCCAGCCCGAGGTTGTCCTGCAGGCCGCTGAAATAGGTGGCCACCAGCTTTTTCAGCGGCGAGTACTGGAGGATGTGGTAGGCCCGCTCGAAGGCGCCCTTCCATGCCTGCGGCAGGTCGAGGGTCAGGATCGGTTCGTCGATCTGCACCCACTCCACGCCCTGGGCCTTGAGGCGGTTGAGGATTTCACCGTAGACCGGCAGCAGGCGCTCCAGCAGCTCGAGCTTGTCGAAGTCGTTGCCCTTGGCCTTGCCCAGCCACAGGTAGGTCAGCGGACCGATGATCACCGGCTTGACCCGATGACCCAGGGCGTGGGCTTCGTCGACCTCGTCGAACAGCTGCTCCCAGCTCAGCTTGAACGACTGGTCGGCGCTGAATTCCGGGACCAGGTAGTGATAGTTGGTGTCGAACCACTTGGTCAGTTCCTGGGCGTACTGGGTCTTGGCCTGATCGCCGCCACAGCAGCCAGCCGAGGCACCGCGGGCCATGGCGAACAGGGTGTCGAGGGTCGGCCGGCCCTGGGCGTCCTTGCTGCTGTCGAAGCGCTCGGGAACCACGCCGAAGGCCAGCGAGTGAGTCAGCACCTGGTCGTACCAGGCGAAGTCGCCCACCGGCAGCAGGTCGATGCCGGCGTCCTTTTGCAGCTGCCAGTGCCTGGCCCGCAGTTGGCGTCCGACGTCTTGCAGCGCCTGCCGGTCGAGGTCGCCCTTCCAGTAGGCTTCGAGGGCTTTTTTCAGTTCGCGGTCGGCGCCGATGCGCGGAAAACCAAGGGTGTGGGCCAAGGCCATGGGTGGGTTCCTCCCGGTAAAAGATGGCGCTATTGTCGACAGCCAAGCCAACATGAGACAAACTCAACCTTTTCGTGTTGATCACAAAATTTACTCATGGAGACCCTGGTGCTCGAAATCCGTCACCTGAAGACCCTGCACGCCCTGCGCGAAGCCGACAGCCTGGTCGAAGCCGCCGAACGCCTGCACCTGACCCAGTCCGCCCTGTCCCACCAGTTCAAGGAACTGGAAGAGCGCATGGGCATGCCGCTGTTCGTGCGCAAGACCAAGCCGGTGCGCTTCACCAGCGCCGGCCTGCGCCTGCTGCAACTGGCGGACGCCACCCTGCCGTTGCTGCGCGCCGCCGAGCGGGACATTTCCCGCCTGGCCGGCGGCACCGCGGGCCGCCTGCACATGGCTATCGAATGCCACAGCTGCTTCCAGTGGCTGATGCCGACCATCGACCAGTTCCGCGATGCCTGGCCGGAAGTCGAGCTGGACCTGGCCTCGGGTTTCTCCTTCGCCCCGCTGCCGGCCCTGGCCCGCGGCGACCTGGACCTGGTGGTGACCTCCGACCCGGTGGAACTGGCGGGCATCACCTACGTGCCGCTGTTCACCTACGAAGCCATGCTGGCAGTGGCCAACCAGCACCGCCTGGCCAGCAAGCCCTACATCGTTCCGGAAGACCTGCTCAGCGAAACCCTGATCACCTACCCGGTGGAGCGCGACCGCCTGGATATCTTCACCCGCTTCCTGGAACCGGCCGACATCGAGCCGGCCCAGGTCCGTACCTCGGAACTGACGGTGATGATGATGCAGCTGGTGGCCAGCGGCCGTGGTGTGTGCGGCATGCCTCACTGGGCGCTGCATGAATACAGCTCACGGGGTTATGTGAAGGCCAAGCGCCTGGGGGAAAAAGGCCTGTTCGCCACGCTGTACGCGGCGATCCGTGCCGACATGCTGGATGCGCCCTATATGCGCGACTTCCTGCTGACCGCCAAGGACACTTCGTTCTCGACCCTGGACGGGGTCAGCGCGGTACGTTGAAAAGCCGCATCAGCCTGGAGGAGTGGGGGAAATTCAGAGAGGGGAGACGACTTCACGCCACAGGTGGAGTTTGTCGAAGTACTCGACGCCCACCCGAACCGCCAGCGGCTCCAGGCCGAACTGGACGAAACCGCAGCGCTGGTACAGCGCCAGGGCTGCGTCGTTGCCAGCGGTGACGGTCAGTTGCACCAGCCGCACCCCGGGGCGTTGGCGTGCCTCCTGCAGCAGCGCCTGGACCAGCCGGTAGCCCAGGCCGCCGTGGCGATAAGGCTGCGCCACATACAGGCCGAACAGCGTGGCCTTGTGTCGGGCTTTCTCCCGGACCTCGAACGCCAGCCCGACGATGCCCACCAGCTCGCCACCCTCGAAGGCCCCCAGCAACAGGTCCAGCGGGCTGCTCAGCCGCGACTCCCACCAACTCAGGGGCATCGCCGCGCGTTCGGCGACGCTGGAGGTAAAAGCCTGCGGATGCCGTTCATAGGCTTCGAGCATCAGCGCGCGGTAGGCGGCGGCGTGACTGGCATCGAGGTGCTGGATGGACATGGTTGGTCGAGGCCCCGGGCTCGCGGGTGAATGAAAGGATCAGGCCGTCTGGCGTTGTTCCAGCAGCAGACGCACCGCCAGCCCGGCCAGCACGAAGCCCATGAAATAACGCTGGGTCGCCAGCCACAGCGGGTTGTGCACGAACCAGGCGGCGATTCCCGAAGCGAACAGCGCGATCAGCAGGTTGACGCTGAAGCTCACACTGATCTGGGTCAGGCCGAGGATGATGCTCTGGGTGAACACCGAACCGTGTTCCGGGCTGATGAACTGGGGAAAGACCGAGAGGTAGAACACCGCGATCTTCGGGTTCAGGGCGCTGGTGAGAAACCCCATCAGGATCAGCTTGCGCGACGAGTCCGGCGGCAGCTGCTGCGCCTCGAACGGCGAACGCGCGCCCGGCTTCAGGGCCTGCCAGGCCAGCCACATCAGGTACAGGGCGCCGACCCACTTGAGCACCTCATAGGCCACCGGCACCGCCATGAAGACCGCGGTCAGGCCGATCGCCGCGGCGAACAGGTGGACGAAGAAACCGGCCACCACGCCGACCAGCGAGGTCACGCCTGCCCGGCGGCCCTGGCAGATCGAACGGGAAATCAGGTAGATCATGTTGGGGCCGGGGGTCAGCACCATCAGCAAGGCTGCGGCGATGAAGATCAACATGTCGTGAAGGGGAATCATGATGGGCAATCCTTTGTCCTTGAAAAATCAGGCCGAGGCCAGTTGCGAGGCGCGATAGAACGGCAAGATCAGGTCGCGTGTCAATGGGGCCAGGGTGAGCTCGTCGCCAGCCTCCGGATCGATCCAGCGGACCTCCTCGATTTCCGCCGCGGGCCGGACCTCGTCGGTGTCCAGTTCGAGACGAAACAATTCGGCCTCGACCACAAAACCCGGCTCGTTGGCCGCCGGTGCGCAAAAACGTCCCAGGTAACGGGCGTCGGCCGGGGCGATACGCAGCCCGAGTTCCTCTTCCAGTTCACGGGCCAGGGCCTGGGCCGGCAACTCGCTCGGCTCGATCTTGCCGCCTGGCTGCATGAAGGCCTGGGTGCCGCGCTTGCGCACCAGCAGGGTACGGCCGTCGGGGCCGATCAGCAGGGCCGCGGCGATACGGATAAGGGGGGGTGTGGTGCTTGAAAGAGTCATGAAAAACCTGGATCGGTTACGCGAGGCGGCAAGGATCCCATGACTGGCGAGTCGTCGTCACGACACAGTCGGCCGCTGTTTTTTCCATACACCCGGCGCCTCGGGCGGCGGGACGAAGCGCTTGCCTCCCAGGCCTTCCATGGACAGCCCGGAATAGAGAGGGGAATAGAAAAGAGGATGCCGCCCGCTCCTACAGCGATGCAGGAACGAGCGGGTACGCGGCAAGGGCCGGGGCCCTCAAGCGTTACCGGTCTTGCCGGACGAACCGAACGATGCGAAACGCTTGTTGAAGCCGGCGATCCGCCCTTCGGACTGGGTCTTGCGCTGCTGGCCGGTGTAGACCGGATGCGAGGCGCTGGAGACGTCGAGGGCGACATAGGGGTAAGTGTTGCCATCGCTGTGGCGCTGGGTGCGGTCGGTGTCCACGGTGGAACCGATCAGGAAGTACACGTCGGCGGCGGTGTCATGGAACAGCACGGTGCGGTAGGCAGGATGGATATTGGCTTTCATGGGAGTCTCCAGGGGATAGCTAAGGCTGAATTGAGTTATACAGTAACATTATTCAATCATGGAAACGAGAACCAGTTGCAATAAGGAAAGCTGTCAATCGTCTATCTCCCTCGGCAACGCCCGGCTCCAGGCGTTCACGCTTGCCCAAAGCGCTCAACGAACAGCCACGCGGGTGTTCGCCGAATGCCGGGGCAACTGGCGCAATCACCTGGAAGATTCGCTGCAACGCCTCAAGAGCATGCAATTGACCGCCCGCGAACTGGAGAGGTCGGGCACTTGATGCTCAGCGGTTGCTCCGGCAAGGAGATCGCTCGTAAGCTGCAAACCTCTGCCGAAACCGTGAAAGTCCATAAGAAACACATCTACGACAAGCTGGGCATCAAGTCCCGGTCCGAGCTGTTTTGGATTTTTCTCCAGGCGCAGAATGCCTGACGCCTGAGGCTGCCATGTGCGCACAGCTGCTGCGCCACGGCCGTTCTCTACAACAACAAGATCGTTGGCCACACAAGAAGAATGAGTACCCAAAAACGAAATCTATAGAGTCCGAACCAAGGAAACCGTATGAGCCTGTCCCTCCTGAGCCGCTACGCCTTCTTTGCTGCCTGCGTGATTTTCACCCTCGCCAGCTTGCCCTTTCTCGAACATGACTGGCTCTGGCCATTCACCCTGGTCACCTTCCTGCTCAGCCTGCTGGGCATTTTCGACCTGCTGCAAAGCCCTCACGCGGTGCGCCGCAACTACCCGATCCTGGGCAATATCCGCTACCTGGTGGAAGGCATCCGCCCGGAAATCCGCCAGTACCTGCTGGAGTCCGACAGCGACGCCCTGCCCTTCTCCCGGGCCCAGCGCTCGCTGGTCTATTCGCGGGCCAAGAACGAAAGCGCCGACAAGCCGTTCGGTACCCTGATCGACGTCTACCAGTCGGGTTTCGAATTCATCGGCCACTCCATGCGCCCGGCGCCCCTGAGCGACCCGAGCACCTTCCGCGTCACGGTCGGCGGCCCGCAGTGCAAGCAACCCTACTCGGCCTCGGTGTTCAACATCTCGGCCATGAGCTTCGGCTCCCTCAGCGCCAACGCCATTCGCGCCCTCAACCAGGGCGCCAAGCTCGGCAACTTCGCCCATGACACCGGCGAAGGCAGCATCAGCCCCTATCACCGGGAAAACGGTGGCGACCTGACCTGGGAGCTGGGCAGCGGCTATTTCGGTTGCCGTACCAGCGACGGCCGTTTCGACCCGGAGCGTTTTGCCCAGCAGGCGCAGAACCCGCAGGTGCGGATGATCGAAATCAAGATGAGCCAGGGCGCCAAGCCCGGCCACGGCGGCATCCTGCCCAAGCACAAGGTGACCCAGGAAATCGCCGACACTCGTGGCATCCGCATGGGCGAGGACTGCATCTCGCCATCGAGCCACAGCGCCTTTTCCACGCCGATCGAGATGATGCATTTCATCCAGCAGCTACGTGAGCTGTCCGGCGGCAAGCCCGTTGGCTTCAAGTTCTGCCTCGGCCACCCGTGGGAGTTCATGGGCATCGCCAAGGCCATGCTGGAAACCGGCATCCTCCCCGACTTCATCGTGGTCGACGGCAAGGAAGGCGGCACCGGCGCGGCACCGGTGGAATTCACCGACCACATCGGCGCGCCGATGCGCGAAGGCCTGCTGTTCGTGCACAACACCCTGGTGGGCTTGAACCTGCGCGACAAGATCAAGCTCGGCGCCAGCGGCAAGATTGTCAGCGCCTTCGACATCGCCAGCGTGCTGGCCATCGGCGCCGACTGGGCCAACTCGGCGCGCGGCTTCATGTTCGCCATCGGCTGCATCCAGTCGCAAAGCTGCCACACCAACAAATGCCCGACCGGCGTCGCCACCCAGGACAACCTGCGCCAGCGCGCGCTGGTGGTGCCGGACAAGGCGCAACGAGTGTTCAGTTTCCACCGCAACACCCTCAAGGCCCTGGCCGAAATGCTTGCCGCCGCGGGCTTGAATCACCCGTCGCAACTGGAAGCCAGGCACCTGGTGCGACGCATGTCGGCCACCGAGATCAAGCTGTTCTCGCAGCTGCATGTGTTCCTCAAGCCCGGCGAACTGCTCACCGGCGCGGTCACCGGCGAGTTCTATTCACGCATGTGGCAGCTGGCGCGCGCCGACAGCTTCGAGCCCAACAGCGAAGCCGCGGCCTGAGCAGCCACCCTCGACGCCCCGCCCGCGTGGCGGGGTGTTATTCATCGATAGGCAAAGGACGCAAACCCGTGCTCAAAGTCATCGCCGAAGACTTCATCAAACCCGAACACCTCGACACCGTGCGCCCCTGGTACGCCGAACTGCTGGAGAAAACCCGCCAGGAACCGGACTGCATCGCCTACGACCTGTTCGTCGACCAGCAAGACCCGGGGCACTTCATCTTTATCGAGCAATGGCCAGACCGCGCGGCGCTCAAGGCCCATTGCCAGACCGAGCACTTCACTCGCCTGGTGCCGCAGATCAATGCGTTCCAGGCCAGGGAATGCCGTGTGCTGCTGATGGACGAATTCTGAAAAAACGCCCCCATGATGCTTGACCGGACCACCGAAAGCAGACCGCAGCACCCCTGACTTTTGGGAGTTCCACATGCCATTGCTGTCATTCGATTCGCTGTCCAGCCAGTTGCCCGCCAGCTGGAAGTCCTCCGTGGTGGGCCAGGTCGGGCCGGCGCGCATCAAGGTGCTGCGCATGGACCAACAGGCCCACGCCGAAGAAAGCCACGACTACAACGAAGCCCTGCTGGTGACCCATGGCTGCCTGCGCCTGGGCATTGCCGGCAGTGAGGTGAGGGTGAACGCAGGCCAGATGTACCTGGTCGAAGCCGGGCTGCCTCATGCGGTGCTGCCCGGCAGCCACGGCACCCTGGTGATTATCGATATCTAGCCTGACTGGCGCTCACCAATGCAGCGTCTTGATCGGCGCCGGTTCCTTCATGACGATAAAACCGTAGTCCCCCAGCAGGTAGATCCGGTAATAGCGGCTGTCCACCAGCGGTGGATAGCCCTGGTAACCGGCCAGGGTCGCATTGCGCCGCTCCCTTTCCGCGACCACGTTGGCAATGCCCACCTTGGGCAGGTTCTCCGCCAGCATGAAGAAGTCGATATTCAGCAGGTAGTGCAGCACCGGCATCTGCTTGAACGAGCCCGCGGCCGCCAGCAGCCAGTGATCGGAATAGGTCACCGACATATAGATGCGCTTGGCCTCGCGCAACTGTGGGTGGCTGGTGATGTCGCGCTCAAGGCTCGACAGCGCGCTGGCCGCCAGGGTTTTCTGCACTGTCAGCACCCGGCCATAGGCGAACGACAGCGACAACATCGCCAGCAGCGGCACCATCAGCAGCAGCGGCAAGCGCTCATGGAGCGCCGCCAACGCCAGGTGGCCCAGATAGAACAGCAACACCAACAGCAGCGCGAAGCCCATCAAGGTCCGGGCGCCTTCATTGAAGTCGCGGAAAAACAGCGCGATCCCCGACACCAGCACAATCACCAGCGGCAATGCCAGCAGGCAGACCAGCGCCATCACGACCTTTTTCAGGCCGCTGTCCGGCCGCTTGAACAGGTTCATCCCCAGCCGCACGCAACCGGCAAGGGCACACAGCGCCAGCGCGGCGAACACCCAGGCGAACCCGCCGTGAAACAGCAGCACGACTTTTTCCAGCACCCTGCCAATGTTGACCTGCAATTGCAGCAAGGGCTGCGCCGACCAGTTCAACAGCAAGGTGCGGGTCTGATCCATGAAGGGGTAGGCGGTGACGCAATAGATCATCCAGCCCAGGGCCGCCTGGGCGATCTTCCAGCCGATCATTTCCCACCAGCGCGGCCAGGCAGTCTTGTCATTGGCGCCGCGGATCACCTCCAGGCAGCACAGGCCCAGGAACACGTTGATGCTGATCTGATACAGCCCGATGGCCAGCGCGACCAGCAAGGCCGGCACCAGCCATTGCAGCACGCGGTACGGGTTGCGATAGGTGATGGAGAAGATCACCGCCACCAGGCTCAAGGCCATGGCCGGGCCGTCGTACTGATACGACAGGTTCTGCAGAAAGAACGGGTTGTACCAGAGCGGCAACAGCACCATGCAGCAGGCCGCCGTCGGTTGCGGGTAGTAATGGAAAGTCAGGCGGGTCAGTGCCGAGGCCATGGCGAGCGTGGCGATCAGCAGCGGCAAGGGAAAGATGTTCGGCGCAGCGCCGCTGAAGGTCAGGGCGTTGTAGAACAGTTCGGTAAACAGCCGCCCCTGCTCCGTCCAGGCGGTGCCGGCCGACAGCGAACGCCAGTTGTCATCGATATAGGGAAAGTCGGCGAGGATCAGCGGCAGCACATACAACATGGTGGCGAACAGAAAAAACAGCCAGACCTGGCGGCGTCCGAGTTCCCCGCTGAGCAAGCTGCCCATTCTGTCCATGCTAGAGCCCCAGGCGGTCTTTGCCGCCGATGACGTCCTTGATCACGTAGCGCGGCCGATGCTTGGCCTCGATATAGATACGCCCGACGTACTCGCCAAGGATACCGATGCCGATCAACTGCACACCGCCGAGAAACAGAATGGCGGTCATCAACGAAGGGTAGCCGGGCACGCTGTTGCCGAAGAAGATCTTGTCCAGGACCATGTACACCGCGTAGAGCACGGCGAAAATCGAGATGCCGCCACCGACGTAGGTCCACAATCGCAACGGCACGGTGCTGAACGAGGTGATGCCTTCCAGCGCCAGGTTCCACAGCTTCCAGCCATTGAACTTGCTGTTGCCCGCCACCCGCCCGGCGCGCTCGTACTCCACCACCACCGTGGTGAAGCCGGCCCACGACAGCACGCCCTTCATGAACAGCTGGTGCTCGGGCAGGGTGCGGATCACATCGACCACCTTGCGATCCATCAGCCGGAAGTCGCCGACGTTTTCCTCGATCCGGGTGTAGGCGATCCGGTTCAGCAGGTGGTAGAACAGCGCCGCGCTGCAGCGCCTCAGGTAACTGTCGGCGGCGCGCCCGCGGCGTTTGGCGAGCACCACATCGGCGCCCTTCTGCCACTCCTCGATCAGCCGCGGGATAACGCTGATCGGGTCCTGCAGGTCGACGTCCATGGGAATCACTGCATCGCCAGTGGCGTGTTCCAGCCCGGCGAACAACGCCGGCTCCTTGCCGAAATTGCGCGAGAAGTTGATCAGCAGCACCTGCTCGTCCACCTGCGCCAGGGCCTTGACCTCCTCGGCTGTGCGGTCGGAACTGCCGTCGTTGATAAACACGATCTCGACTTCGCCCTGCTCGAAGCGCAACTCGCGACGCACCGCCTGGTAAAACAGGCCGATGGCCTGCTCTTCATTGAAGACCGGAACGATCAGCGAGATCTTCATGGCTCACACTCGCGGAACACCAGGTACTTGGCGAACAGAAACCCCGCCACCAGGCTCAGGGCGGAAAACACCAGCACCGTCAGCAAGCCGGGCAGCCGCCACACATCCCCGGCATGCCCGACACCCAGGCTCAGCGCGCCCATGCCGCCCAGGAACAGCAGATAGCCGCCGATTGACCTCCTGGCGGCGAAGGTGAAACGCGCATTCATATAGAAAGAAAACGACGCCGCGACGCAAAAGGCCGCCAGGTTGCTGAGCGCCTGGCTGAGGCCCGCCACCAGGCTCAGCAAAAAGAACACCAGCCAGTGGATAAAGGTGTTGGCGATGCCGATCACCGTGTATCTGGAGATTCCCTTCCATAAGAGTCTCATGGGTGACTCTCCCGCGTTGAATATCGCTCAACTTGTATGGCAGGTTTTTCTGCCCATCGATTGGCGAAATCGCTGATCCAGCGCTCTTTCAGACGTGCGGCATCCAAGCCGGCCGGCATGGGCCGTTGTCGTGCAAGCCGCCTCCCTGGCCTCTCCTCGCCTGGCTGCTTGCCCGCAACAAATTGCATCAATGCATAATTTAATTTGCATAAATGCATATTACAACTAAGGTTACCCCTGAGCCCGACCGGAGCAGGCCATCGAGGATGGCGAACCCCGCAGGCCGGTCACGGGCCTCAGAAAACCGCTTCATCGCAATACGCAACAACGACACAAGCTGGACGCTTGTTTTCACTCATGGAGGATGAAAATGTTAACCCTTGAAGACACACCCTTTACCCGCACAGGTCCTGCACAAGCACTGCCACAGTGCCTGGTCGGCACCCTGCTCGATGCCGGACTGAGCGAAGTCGACGACAGCGCGGAACACGCCGCCCTGGCCGCCAGCCTCAACTTCAGCATTCAGCAGCAAACCCAGACCAACTGGTGCTGGGCCGCGCTGTCGGCCTCGGTCGGCAACTATTACCGCACCGGTTCCTGGACTCAATGCGGGGTCGCCAACGCGCAACTGGGGCGCAATACCTGCTGCAACCAGCCGGGGCCGTGCAACGTGTACGGCTACCTGGACTCGGCCCTGCAAACCACCCGCAGCTTTGGTGGCATGAGCCAGGGTTCGATCCAACTGTCGGCCATCGACAACCAGATCAACATGGGACGCCCCGTCGGCCTGCGCTGTGCCTGGTTTGGTGGCGGCGCGCACTTTCTGGCGATCTATGGCACCAACGGCAGCTACCTGCTGATTGCGGACTCCATCTACGGTTATTCGACCCGCGCCCTGAACACCTTCCCCCGTTCGTACAACGGCGGCGGCAACTGGACCACCACCTACTTCACTCGGAAAAACTAAGGAGGGCAGCATGCAACTGACTTATCCCAAGGCACCTGCCAACGGCGCTCAGGTACTGCGCCCGGCTCTCCAGGCCGCCCTGCAGAGCAAAGGTTTCGGCGTCAACCGCCAGTTCGCCCAGGCCACCGCCAGTAAAGTGAGCCTGTCCGAGCCCTACCGCGGCTACTCGCTGAGCCTGGAAGACCTGGCCCAAGGCAAAGGCCTGCAACAGGCGACGCTGGGGGACTGGCATTACCTGGTGTTCAGCGACGGGGTGTCGATTGCCGACGCCCAACTGGCCGAGATCGCTGGCCAGGTCGAGTTCTCGTCCCTGAACCACGGCGCCCTGGCGTCGGCCACGGTCAACGCGCTGAACCTGGCGGAACAGGCGCCGCACCTCAAAGGCCGGACCTTCGAGCTGCGGGTGTTGTTTGTCTCGGCGCTGCAGGTGGTGGCGATCTGGCTGCACGCCAGCGACGAAGACGTGCTGATCCCGATCGAGCCGACGCCCAAGCACCTGGCGAGCACCAAGCTGTACAGCGAGGCCGCGCTGCTGGCCTTGCTGGCGCCCGCCGCCCAGCGAGCGAAAGCGGCGTTCGATGCGGACACCACCGGGCTGTTGGGGAGCTGACCGCGCACCGGCGATCGGGCTGCGGTGAACGGATGGTCACAACACTAAAACCTGGAACCGCAGCAATATCGCCCGCATAAAAAAGCCCCGGTCAATGACCGGGGCTTTTTGTGTTATCGCCTGATGGGGTTACGACGCCGAACGCACCGCACCCTGCTGGGCATTGTTCGGTTGCAGCTTGAACAGGTAGAACAGCACCGTCAGCAGCACCAGGAACGCCGGGCCCACATACAGCGCCACGCGGGTGTCCGGGAAGTAGGCCATCAGCCCCACCACCAGCACCAGGAACGCCAGGGCCAGGTAGGAACTGATCGGGTACAGCCACATGCGGTATTTCAGCCCGGCACGTTCCGAGGCGCTCAGGCCTTTGCGGAACTTGAGCTGGGCCAGGAGGATCATCACCCAGGTCCAGATCGCGCCGAAGGTGGCGATGGAGGTCACCCAGACGAACACCTTCTCCGGCACCAGGTAGTTGAGCAGCACACCCAGCAGCAAGGCGAAGATCGACAGCAGCAACGCGCGACGCGGTACGCCGTTGTTCGAGGTCTTGGCGAAACCGGCCGGGGCCTGGCCATTCTGCGCCAGGCTGTAGAGCATGCGCCCGGTGCTGAAGATGCCGCCGTTGCAGGACGACAGCGCGGCGGTGATCACCACGAAGTTGATGATGCCGGCGGCGGTCTTGATGCCCAGGCGCTCGAAGGTCATCACGAACGGGCTGCCCTGGGTGCCGATTTCGTTCCAGGGGTAGATCGACAGGATCACGAACAGCGCGCCCACATAGAACAGCAGGATGCGCCAGAACACCGAGCCGATGGCGTTGGGAATGGTCTTCTGCGGGTTCTTCGCTTCACCGGCGGTGAGGCCGATCATCTCTACGCCCAGGTAGGCGAACATCACCATCTGCAGCGACATCAGCACACCGGTCACGCCGTTGGGCATGAAACCGCCGTGGGTCCACAGGTTGGAAATGCCCAGCGCCACGCCGTCATTGCCGAAACCGAAGGCGATGATGCCGATGCCACCGATGACCATGGCGATGATGGTGACGATCTTGATCAGGGCGAACCAGAACTCGAACTCACCGAAGGCCTTGACCGCGATCAGGTTGATCGAGCCCATGCTCACCAGGGCCGCCAGGGCCCAGATCCAGCGCGGCACATCGGGGAACCAGATGCCCATGTACACCGCCACCGCGGTGATTTCCGCGACGCAGGTCACCAGCCACAGGAACCAGTAGTTCCAGCCGGTGAGGAAGCCCGCCAGCGGGCCCAGGTAGTCTTGCGCGTAACGGCTGAAGGAACCCGCGACCGGGTTATGCACGGCCATCTCGCCGAGGGCGCGCATGATCACCAGAATCGCCAGGCCGCCGAGGATGTAGGACAGCATGATGGCCGGACCGGCCATTTCAATGGCCTTGGCCGAACCGAGGAACAGGCCGACACCGATACAGGCGCCGAGCGCCATCAAGCGAATATGCCGTTCGCCGAGTTCGCGTTTCAGCGGGCCGCCTTGAGCGGTCTCGCCTTGGGGCAGGTGGTTGCCAACTGGCATAGGGTACAACCTCATCTTGTTATTGGATGTGAGCCACCGAGTCTGTAAGGAGCGGACGGATAACCCGTACCCGCCAGATCGGATCGACCTTGTGGGCCGACACGTCTTGTAGGACAAATCCTGCAAGATCAGTGGGGCGTGCAGTATAAAAAGCTGACGGCAGGCTTTTTCACTCTATAAACAGCTAAATTCAGAGAGAAATCTCGGTATCTTCGGGTTTTGCGGAGTGGCATTACCTGGATTTTTTGCCGTTTGTCATTTTTGAACGGCGCCGAGTATTGCACAGCCATGGTGCAGCGTCATGCCCCTACCTAGGACCTATTTACCGGTCGTGATGGCTCTATCTCAGGCTTCTTTCGCCTCGCCCCCCCTGTAGGAGCGAGCTTGCTCGCGATGGTCGTCAACGATGACGCGGTGTATCCGAAGCATCGCGGCGCCCTCGGGTTTATCGCGAGCAAGCTCGCTCCTACAGGGGGAGGTGAATGCTTTCAGGTCGATCACAAATTTTTCACCATTGCCCACCACCGTCTAAGCTTCAGACAAGTCCGATCAATTTGCGTGAATGGATCAGTCGACTATGGGTGCTTTGCGACAGACCGATTCGAGTAAAAATGTAGTGCCAACTGATCGCGTGGAAGAAGCGCCTATCCCTGAAAAGTCCCATTCCAGCCGGCTTTGGTGGCGGCTGTTCTGGCTATTGCTGCTGATGGCGCTGGTCGCCCTCGGCTTTGCCGCGTCCAAGGAAATGCGCACCTCGAAACTGCAGGCGCGCGAACTCAGCAAGTTCGCCGCGGACCTGAACTACGCCATGGCGCCCGGGCCCAGCGATGCCATCGTCTACCCCGGCGCCGGCCCCTTCGACAAACGCCTGGGCTACAGCGCCCTGGATGATTTCCTCGCGCGCCTGCTCAAGCGCGGTTACGTGGTGGAGGCCCAGACCCGCTTCTCCCCCGCCTTGATGAACTACAGCGAAAACGGCTTCTTCGTACCCTATACCGAGAAGATTCAGGCCGGGCTGTCGATCACCGATTGCCGCGCCGCGCCGCTCTATCAATTCAAGTACCCGCAACAGCTCTACTCGAACTTTGCCGCCATCCCGCCGGTGATGGTGCGCAGCCTGCTGTTCATCGAGAACCGCGAATTGCTCGACCCCGACCAGCCCCTGGCCAACCCGGCGGTGGACTGGCCGCGCTTCGGCAAGGCTGCCTGGTCACAGGTGGCCAAGCTCCTGCACCTGCCCGGGCAGACGGCGGGCGGCAGCACCCTGGCGACCCAACTGGAAAAGTACCGGCACTCGCCGGACGGCTTGACCGTGTCCGGCGCGGAAAAGATCCGGCAGATGATTTCCGCCAGCGTGCGCGCCTACCAGGGCGGCCAGCAGACCCTCGAGGCGCGGCGACGCATCATCCGCGACTACCTCAACAGCGTGCCGCTGTCGGCGGTGCCCGGCCACGGTGAAGTGCACGGCATGGCCGAAGGGCTGCGGGTCTGGTACGGCGCCGACTTCGCCCAGGTCAACGAGCAGCTGGCGAGCACCGCCAGCGATCCGCAGAGCCTGGCGCAACGTGGCCTGGCCCTGCGCCAGGTGCTGTCGTTGATGATCGCCCAGCGCCGGCCTTCGCATTACCTGTCCAAGGGCCGCCGGGAGCTGGCCGAACTCACCGACAGTCATATCCGCCTGCTGACCCAGAACGGTGTGATCGATACGCCGCTGTCGGCCGCCGCCCTGGCCAGCAAGGCCACCTTCCGCGACTGGGTGCAGGAACCGACGATCCAGCCGATCGAGACCAACAAGGGCATCAGCGTCGCCCGCAGCCGCCTGGCCGGCCTGCTCAACCGGCCGCTGTACGACCTCGACCGCCTCGATCTGTCGGCCACCAGTACCCTGCAAAGCGACCTGCAACGCCAGGCCACCGAGTACCTCAAGCACCTGGCCGACCCGGTGTTCGCCGGCGAGATCGGCCTGCTCGGCGAACGCCTGCTGACGCCGACCAGCACCACCCAGGTGCGCTACAGCTTCACCCTGCTCGAACTGACGCCGGACGGTTCGCGGGTGCGGGTCCAGACCGATAGCACCGACCAGCCCTTCGACATCAACGAAGGCAGCAAGCTGGAGCTGGGCTCCACGGCCAAGCTGCGGGTCCTGACCACCTACCTGCAAATCATTGCCGAACTGTACGAGCAGTACGGCGCCGAAACCCCGGCGGTGCTGAAGAAAGTCGAGATCGCCGAACAGGATCGCCTGAGCCGCTGGGCCGTGGACTACCTGATCCAGAACAACGATCGCAGCCTGCCGAAAATGCTCGAGGCGGCCCTGGACCGCAAATATTCGGCCAGCCCCGGCGAGAGCTTTTTCACCGGCGGCGGGCTGCACACCTTTCATAACTTCCGCAAGGAAGACAACGGCCGCATGCCGACCCTGCGCGACGCCCTGCGCGAGTCCATCAACCTGCCCTTCATCCGCCTGATGCGCGACCTGGTGCGCTACAGCACCTACGCCGGCCCGAGCAACAGCGCCAACCTGCTCAAGGATGACGGCGACCCGCGGCGCCAGGAATACCTGGCCAAGTTCGCCGACCGCGAGGGCACTTCCTTCCTCCTGCGGTTCTGGAAGAAGTACCGCAACAAGGACACCCAGGCGCGGCTGGACACCTTCCTCGACAGCATGCACCCGACGCCGATCCGCCTGGCCGCCGTGCACCGCTACCTGCTGCCGGAAGCCAGCCAGGAGAGTTTCAACAGTTTCATTCGCTCGCACCTCAAGGGCGCCAAGCTCACGGAAAAACTCACCGACGAACGCCTGGACAAGCTCTATTACAGCTACGGCCCCGGCTCCTATGACCTGCCCGACCAGGGCTATATCGCCAAGGTGCACCCGCTGGACCTGTGGCTGCTCGGCTACCTGCTGAACAACCCCGACGCCAAGTTCAGCGAGATCGTCAAAGCCAGCGAATTCGAGCGCCAGGAGGTCTACAGCTGGCTGTTCAAGAGCCGGCACAAGAGCGCGCGCGACAGCCGCATCCGCACCATGCTGGAGATCGAGGCGTTCCTCGACATTCACCAGCGCTGGCAGAAAGTCGGCTATCCCTTCGACCATCTGGTGCCCTCGCTGGCGACCGCCATCGGCAGCTCCGGCGACCGCCCCGCGGCGCTGGCCGAACTGGTCGGCACCATCCTCAACGACGGCGTGCGCATGCCGACCCTGCGCATCGACAGCCTGCATTTCGCCGCCGATACGCCTTATGAAACCAAGCTGGTCAACGACCCGGCCGAGGGCAAGCGGGTGATGCCTTCGCAAGTGGCCACCGCGCTGCGCGGCGCCTTGTCGCAAGTGGTGGATGCCGGTACCGCCAAGCGCCTCTCCGGCAGCTTCAAGCTGGCCGACGGCACCCCGCTGGCCATGGGCGGCAAGACCGGCACCGGCGACAACCGCATCGAGGCCGTCGGTTCCGGCGGACGGATTCTCAGTTCGAAATCCATCAACCGCACCGCCACCTTCGTGTTCTATATCGGCGAACACCACTTCGGCACCCTGACCGCCTATGTACCGGGCGCCTCGGCCCAAGGCTTCAAATTCACCTCGGCCTTGCCGGTCCAGGTGCTCAAGGGCATGGCGCCGATCCTCACGCCGTACCTGCAACCGGGCAGCAACACCCAATGCCTGGGCAGCCTGGCGCAACGCTGAATCCTCCCGCCGTCCAATAACCGCTGCCTGTAGCCGCTCTCCGCAGGAGGCGTGCTCTTGAGGCCCTCAAAAGGTCCTCCGGACCTTATCGCAGCCTTCGGCAGCGGCTACAAGAATGCTTCTCAACTCCATTCTCCGACAAACGGCAGGTCTGGCTGCCACGGAAGTACTTGCGCGGCATTTAAGATATATCTTAAGTTATGTCTTAACCAAACAAGAGAAAGAGAAAATGAGAGAACACCACCATCCCCACCGCGAGTACGGCGACGGCCACGACGGTTTCGAGAAACGCCCCGGGCGCGAACGCGGCGGCCGCGGCCCGCGGGTCTTCGCCCCCGGCGACCTGAAGCTACTGTTGCTGGCGTTGATCGCCGAGCAGCCATGCCACGGCTATGACCTGATCCGCCAGATCGAAGGCATGTTCGATGGCGCCTACAGCCCCAGCCCGGGCGTGATCTACCCGACCCTGACCTTCCTCGAAGAAAGCGAACTGATCAGCGGCGATGCCGAAGGCGGGAAAAAACGCTACAGCGTGACCGAGGCCGGTCGTCTGTCATTACAGGACCAGGCGATTGCCCTGGACGGCGTGCGCATGCGCATCGACGTCAGCAAGCGCTCGCTGCGCGGCCACGATCGCCCGGCGGAAATCCACGAGGCGGTGCACAACCTGCGCCATGCCCTGCAGATGCACCACGGCCGCTGGAACCCGCAAGAGATCGTGCGGGTCCGCGACCTGCTGAACAACACCGCCCGCGCCATCGTCGACGGCCCGGCCATCCCTTCTACCCAGGAGTCAGCTGAATGAGCGCAGACAATTTGCCAACGATTCATCGGGTCAGCCACGAAATCAAACGCCGCCGCCTGGAAGTGCTGCGAGTGGTGGACCTGACTCCACGCATGCGCCGCATCACCCTGGGCGGGCCGGAACTCGCTGGCTTCATCAGCCTGGGCAGCGACGATCATGTGAAGCTGCTGTTCCCGCAGAACGCCGAGCAGCAGGCCGCCCTGGAAACCCTGGTGCTGGGCCCGGGCAAGGACAACGGCGTGATGCCGGCCATGCGCGACTACACGCCACGGCGCTACGACCTGGACATCGGTGAGCTGGATATCGATTTTGTCCTGCACGGCGACGGCCCTGCCTCGACCTGGGCCGAGCAGGCCAAGCCCGGCCAGTTCCTGCATATCGGCGGGCCTCGCGGCTCGATGATCGTGCCGGACATCTTCGACAGCTACCTGCTGATCGGCGATGAAACCGCGCTGCCGGCCATTGCCCGGCGCCTGGAAGAACTGCCGGCCGGGCGCCAGGTGCTGGCGGTGATCGAGATCCAGGACGCCGCGGAGCGGCAAGTGCTGCAGAGCGCGGCGCAGGTCGAGGTGATCTGGGTCGAGCGCGACGGCGGCCAGCAGGACCTGATCAGCACCGTGCGCGGGCTGCAGGTGCCGAGCGGCAAGCTGTACGCCTGGGTGGCCACGGAAAGCAAAGTCTCGCGGCAGATTCGCCGGGTGCTGCTGGACGAGCACCGACTCGACGACGCGTTCGTGAAGGCCGCCGGTTACTGGCGCCTGGACAGTAGCGAAGAAGAGTGACGGACTGCCCAGCCTCGCCCCTACAGACCTGCCTCTGTAGGAGCGAGGCTTGCCCGCGATGACCCCCTTCCAGTCACCGCATACTCAAGCCCGGCGACGCCCCAACCAACGATCCAGCCCGACAATCCCCAGCGCCACCAGCACAAACCCCGCCAGAATCCCCAACGCATTCACGAACGCCTGCGCGTAGCCCAGCTTGTCCACGTCGACAAAAGGATAGGGATACAGCCCCAGCACATGCCCGCGCAGCAGGACATAAGCGAAATACAGCAGCGGGTAGAGCATCCACCCGGCGACATGCCGCAACCCCAGGCGGCCCTTGGGCACGCAGCACCACCAGTAGACGAGAAACAGCAGCGGCATCACGTCGTGCAGCAACTCGTCCGCCACCCACTGCCAACCCTGGGGATGCCACAGATGACGCAGCAACAGGCTGTACGCCAGCCCCACCAGCAGAATGCTGACCGCGATACCGCTGCTGACCCAGGGTTGCAGGAAGAACCGCTGCCCCCGTGAGCTACGCAGGTTCAGGGCACAGGTCAGCACCACCGCCACCAGGGTGTTGGTGAGCACGGTGAAGAAACTGAAAAAGTTGATCAGCCCGCCCAGTAGGCTGGCGTCCACCGTCCAGCGCAGATGAAGAATCAGGTACAGCTGGATCGTCAGCCCCGCCCAGCCGAGCAACGCGGCCAGCGCGGTGAACAGCCGTTTGCCGCCTGAAGGAAAAACCGGCTCGACAGCCATCGAAGGTCCTTAGAGCGGGCGTTTGGTGCGCTGCAATTTCACGTACAACTGCTCGACTTTCTCCCGCGCCCAGGGCGTCTTGCGCAAGAAGGTCAGGCTCGACTTGATGCTCGGGTCGCTCTTGAAGCAACGGATATCGATGCGCTCGGCCAACCCCTGCCATTCGTAATGTTCCACCAGCGCCTTGAGGATCTGTTCCAGGGTGACGCCGTGCAGCGGGTCGTTGTTCGTTGCAGTCATGCCGGGCCTTTGAGCAAGAGAAAAAAGGAAGTCGCGCACCTTAGCCGAGGGTTCGATCCGGTGGAAGGGCGAACACTCATCAACTGTAGTCGCTGCCGCAGGCTGCGATAGCGCCGAAGGCGCTCATGCACCTGAGATCGCCGCGAGCGCTCCGCTCGATCGCAGCCTGCGGCAGCGGCTACATCGGAACGAATGCCCCCTCTCCTGGAAAAGTTCCTTCCTTTTCGCGCCAAGAGAGATGTTATATTGTATCAATACAAAACAAACCCCTGATCCAGACACCTCGCCGTGTCACGCCTGTTCTCTTTTGACTCAAAGCGCACAGCCCCGCGCTTGCCAAGGAATGACCGATGTCCCTCTCTGCCCACCGCCCTTCTCGCTCTCTACTCTGGCGCCTGACGCCGCTGTCCGCCGCCTTGCTGCTCGCTTCCCAGGCCCACGCCCTGGAGCTGCAACCGCAGGTCATCACCGCCAACCCGCTGGGTAGCCAGCAAACGGCGGCGCCGAGCACGGTGCTGGAAGGCGACGACCTGACCCTGCAACAGCAAGGCAGCCTCGGCGAAACCCTGAATAAACAGCCGGGCGTGTCCTCGTCCTACTTCGGCCCGGGCGCCAGCCGGCCGATCATTCGCGGCCTGGATGGCGATCGCATTCGCCTGTTGCGCAACGGCGTCGGCGCCCTGGATGCGTCGTCGCTGTCCTACGACCACGCGGTGCCGCTGGACCCGGTCAACGTCGACCGTATCGAGATCGTCCGTGGCCCGGCTGCCCTGCTGTATGGCGGCAGCGCCATCGGCGGCGTGGTCAACACCTTCGACAACCGCATCCCCACCGAAGCCATCGAAGGCATCCACGGTGCCGGTGAATTGCGCTACGGCGGGGCCGACACCACCCGCAGCAGCGCGGGCAAACTGGAAGCCGGCAACGGCACCTTCGCCCTGCACCTGGACGCCAACTCGCGGCAGTTCAACGACCTGAAAATCCCCGGCTACGCCCGCAGCCGCCATGCCCCGCCGAGTGAAGACGGCGACGGCAAGAAAGGTCGCCTGGGCAACAGCGACGGCCGTCAGGACGGCGGCGCCATCGGCGGTTCCTACACCTGGGACGACGGTTACGCCGGGCTGTCCTACAGCAACTACGACTCCAACTACGGCTCGCCCGCCGAAGAGGACGTGCGCATCCGCATGAAGCAGGACCACTACGCCTTCGCCTCGGAACTGCGCAACCTCGACGGCCCTTTCAGCGCGCTGAAATTCGATGCCGGCTACACCGATTACGAGCACCGCGAAATCGAAGGCGGCGAGACTGGCACAATCTTCAAGAACAAGGGTTACGAAGCCCGTGTCGAAGCCCGTCACCAGCCCCTCGGCCCGCTCAATGGGGTGATCGGCACCCAGGTCAGCCGCAGCGAGTTTTCCGCGCTCGGCGAAGAGGCCTTCGTGCCCCAGACCGACACCGACAGCGCCGCGCTGTTCATCCTCGAAGAGCTGCAGGCCACCGAGCGCCTGAAACTCAGCCTCGGCGGACGCCTGGAACACACCCGCGTCGACCCGGACAGCAAAGGCAACGAACGCTTCAGCCAGGCCGACAGCTCCAACAGCTTCACCGCCGGTAGCCTGTCGTCCAGCGCGGTCTATACCCTGACGCCGATCTGGTCCGTGGCCGCCACCCTGGGCTACACCGAACGCGCCCCGACCTTCTACGAGCTGTATGCCAACGGCGCCCACGTGGCCACCGGCACCTATGAAGTCGGCGACGCCAACCTGTCGAAGGAAAAAGCCGTGTCCAGCGACCTGGCCCTGCGTTTCGACAACGGCACCCACAAAGGCAGCGTCGGGGTGTTCTACAGCCACTTCTCCAACTACATCGGGCTGCTCGGCAGCGGCCGCACCCTCAACGATGAAGGCGAGGAAGACGCCGGCGGCATGCCGGAATACACCTACTCCGGGGTCCGCGCGCGGTTTACCGGTATCGAAGCGCAGGATCACTGGAAGCTCGGCGAAAGCGCCTACGGCAAGTTCGCCCTGGAACTGTCCGGCGACTACACCCGCGCCAAGAACCTGGACAACGGCGAAGCCCTGCCGCGCATCGCCCCGCTACGCCTGAACAGCGGCCTGCTGTGGGAACTGGATCGCTGGCAGGCGCGCATCGATGTCGAACACGCCGCCAGCCAGCGTCGCGTGCCGGACAACGAAAGCGGCACCGACGGCTACACCACCCTGGGCGCCAGCGCCGGCTACCACTTCGATATCGGCAGCAGCCAGTGGCTGGCCTTCGTCAAGGGCGAGAACCTGACCAACCAGACCGTGCGTTACGCCAGCTCGATCCTGCGCGACATCGCCCCGGCCCAGGGGCGCAGCATCGAGGTCGGTTTGCGCACCACCTTCTGAGTCCCCCCACAATCGCAGCCTTCGGGCTGCGATTTTCCTCTCCGCCCCCTCCCCCTCAGAACCTGACTCCCACGGCATTGCGCAATCCCCAGCCTGTACCGCCAGGCCGTGACCGGGCAAAATGCGCCGCTTTATCTTTCCAAGGTTGCGTACCTGTCATGACGGCCTGAAGCAGTGCCATCAACCCGTGACCTCCCGCAGAAACCGGATTTCCACCCAACAAAGGACTGACCCCTTGTTCAACCTCACACGCCCGTTCGCCGTGCTTTTGGCCCTCACCCTCTCGCTTGATGCTGTCGCACTGTCCCTTCATTCGGAAAAACGCGCAGATGGCACAACCGTGCTGCAGCTCACCAATGCCCCCGCGCCGGCACGACCACCGCAACTCAATGAAGACCCGGCGGTGCGCGCGGCCCTGATCGACTTCATCGGCTACGCCACCGGCAGCTTCACCAGCGACGGCTCCATGATCGTGACGCAAGTACTGGATTCCCTCGACTCAGAGTTCTCGACGTTCGAGAAAGGTGTACCTGCCGGACGCAAAATGCTCACGGCCATGGATCATGGTCACGGCTTTGAACGCGCCGCGCTGCTGTTGGACGACAAGGGGCAGTTGCTCACCGTTGGGCTGGTGAATGGGCACTGCACCGTCAAATCCAGGGACGAAACCTTGTCCTGCAATCCGGCACCGGAAACCGTGCTGACCATCTTCCAGGCCAAAGACGCCAAGAAGAGTGACGCCGAGCCGATCATTGCCTGGAGCAAAGAGTTGCCGCCAATGGTCGCGTCTTGGGCCGAAAGTGAAGATCCCGAAACCCGTGCCCGGGCGCAAAAGATCGCCACCGTTGAATACATCACCACTGCACCGGAAAAAGACTCCTGGAACGCCTCACAACTGCCTGCCGACTTCCCGAAGGCGATGCTCGGGTTGCTACCTAAAAACTCCCACTTGGTGGGCGCAGGCGTCGATGGTTTCTTCATCACACCAGGCCTGAAAGGCGCGCCGATTTACGGCGACTACGACGAGATAGCGGGCAGGCCCCGGCATGATTTCGAGGTGCTATTGAAAACCTACGCGCCGTTCCCCGAGGTCGTGAAGTTCTACCAGGAACAGGCAAAAGGCGCCGAGTTACGCGCAAACGATGAAAAAGCCCTGATTGACGGTGTGGCGGGCGGCGGTACTTACAAGATCGAGATCAAGGATGAAGAGGAAGAAGGAACATCCATCACGTTCTCCGGCTGGAGAAAAGAAGTCTGAAAGTCCTTAGTTGAACCCGCACAACAACAGGGGCGAGTTATTCAAAGTAGAACGACGTGCCCCCTGTTTGACCGAAAGAAGATTGACGGTAGTTTCGTGCCGAATACAAACGGCAGGAAAAAGCACACTGTTACCAAATCCGAAATGATTCATGTCACTAAAAGCGCTTTCTCTCCAAGAGGAGGCGCTTTATCCTTACGCCCCCAACGCTGAATCGTTTTTTTTCCTTAAAACAGTGGCTACCGCTTGCGACCCCTGAGGTTCGCAACGCGCGATACCCCCTGTTTTTCTGACCTCTTATAAAAAGCCCTTACCTGACAACTTATGCCTAATTTCAAGCCCCTCAAAGACAGCGCTGTCTTGCACCCTACTGCCAGCCAGAAAGCCATGACCCTGCTCAGCGCCTTCGGCCTGGCCACTTGCGCCCAGGCCGCGCCGGCCTTCGACAGCGAGTCCCCCTGGATGCTCGGCGACTGGAACGGCAACCGCACCGAGCTGGCGAAAAAAGGCTACGACTTCAAGATCGACTTCGTCGGCGAAATGGGCGCCAACCTGCATGGCGGTTACGACCATGACCGCACCGCACGCTTCAGCGACCAGTTCGCCTTCGGCAGCCACCTGGACCTGGGCAAGATCCTCGGCTGGAACGATGCCGAGTTCCAACTGACCATCACCAAGCGTGACGGCGACAACATCAGCAACGACCGCATCAACGACCCGCGGGTCGGCGGCTTCACCTCGGCCCAGGAAGTCTGGGGCCGCGGCCAGACCTGGCGCCTGACGCAGATGTGGTACCAGCAGAAATTCTTCGACCAGAAACTCGATATCAAGGTCGGCCGGTTCGGCCAGGGCGAAGACTTCAACAGCTTCCCCTGCGACTTCCAGAACCTGGCGTTCTGTGGCTCCCAGGTCGGCAACTGGGCCGGTAGCGTCTGGTACAACTGGCCGGTCAGCCAGTGGGCGCTGCGGGTCAAGTATCACCTGACGCCTGAGCTCTACGCGCAGATCGGCGCCTATGAGCAGAACCCGTCCAACCTCGAACGCGGCAACGGCTTCAAGCTCAGCGGCAGCGGCACCCAGGGCACCCTGCTGCCGGTGGAGCTGGTGTGGACGCCGAAGCTCAACGGGCTGCCGGGTGAATACCGCGCCGGTTACTACTACAGCAGCGCCAAGGCCACTGACGTGTACAAGGACAGCAACGGCCAGCCGGCGGCCTTGAGCGGCGAGGCCTATCGCAGCAGTTCGAGCAAGCACGGCCTGTGGCTGGGCGCGCAACAGCAGATCACCAGCCTGGCCAGCGACCACTCGCGCGGCTTGAGCCTGTTCGCCAACGCGACGATGCACGACAAGAAGACCAACGCCATCGACAACTATGTCCAGGCCGGCCTGGTCTACAAGGGCCTGTTCGATGCGCGCGCCAAGGACGACATCGGTTTCGCCATGGCCCGGGTCCACGTCAACCCGGCCTACCGCAAGAACGCCGAAGCGACCAACCAGGCCAACCTCATCCAGGACTACGACAACCCGGCCTACCTGCCGCCCCAGGACACCGAATACAGCGCCGAGCTGTACTACGGCGTGCACGTCACCAACTGGCTGACCGTGCGCCCGAACCTGCAATACATCCGCCACCCGGGTGGCGTGGACAAGGTCGACGACGCACTGATCGGCGGGATCAAGATCCAGAGCTCGTTCTGATAAGCCCTGGGGCTCGCCCAATCTGAATAAAACTGTTTTTCCCAAACACTGCTGAACCATGCCCGCGCCTGATCGTCATCTACAGTGAACAAGCGCGGGACTACCTTAAACGTCACGGAGAACCACACTATGAGCACTGATGGTGCTTCAAGTCCGAGCCGCCTGCTGCCGAGCCTGCTCGGTATCTTGCTGCTGCTAATGGGCCTGGCCATGTTGGCCGGGGGGATCAAGCTGAGCATGCTCGGCGGCTCGCTGTACTACCTGTTGGCCGGTATCGGCCTGATCGTCAGCGGCGTGCTGCTGCTGGCGGGGCGTAGTTCCGCGCTGCTCGTCTACGGGGTGGTGCTGTTCTTAAGCTCCGTCTGGGCACTGTGGGAAGTCGGCCTGGACTGGTGGCAACTGGTGCCACGCCTGTCGCTGTTCTTTGCCCTGGGTGTGGTTCTGCTGCTGCCATGGTTCCGTCGTCCGCTGCTGCGCAACGGCCCGGCGCCGCTGGGTACCGCGGTACTGGGCGTGGCCGTGGTCCTGGCCGGCGGTGCCGCGATCAACAGCCAGTTCACCAACCCGGGCGAGATCTCGGGCGAACTGGGCCGTGAAAGCGCCGAAACCACCAGCGCCGCGCCGACCATGCCCGAAGGCGACTGGCGGGCGTATGGCCGCACCGAGTTCGGCGACCGCTACTCGCCGCTGACCCAGATCACCCCGGCCAACATCGGCAAGCTGCAGGAAGCCTGGCGCATCCGCACCGGCGACATGCCGACCGCCAAGGACCCGGTGGAAATCACCAACCAGAACACCCCGCTGAAGGTCAACGGCATGCTCTATGCCTGCACCGCCCACAGCCAGGTGCTGGCGCTGGACCCGGACACCGGCAAGGAGATCTGGCGTTTCGACCCGAAAATCCAGGGCCCGAACGGCGACGACTTCCGTGGCTGGGCGCACATGACCTGCCGCGGCGTGTCGTACTACGACGAAGCCAACTTCAACAAGTCCGACGCCATCAGCACCCCGGCCAGCCTCTCGGCCGCCGGCCAGGCCATCGCCGCCAGCTGCCCGCGTCGCCTGTTCCTGCCGACCGCCGACGCACGCCTGATCGCGATCAACGCCGACACCGGCAAGGTCTGCGAAGACTTCGGCAACAAAGGCGCGGTGGACCTCAAGGCCGGTATCGGCCCGTTCACCCCGGGCGGCTACTACTCGACGTCGCCGGCCGCCATCACCCGTAACCTGGTGATCATCGGCGGCCACGTGACCGACAACGAGTCGACCAACGAACCGTCCGGCGTGATCCGCGCCTTCGACGTGCACGACGGTCACCTGGTGTGGAACTGGGACGCCGGCAACCCCGACGTAACCACTCCGCTGCCGGAAGGCCAGACCTACACCCGCAACTCGCCGAACATGTGGTCCCTGGCCAGCGTCGACGAGAAGCTGGGCCTGGTCTATCTGCCGCTGGGCAACCAGATGCCTGACCAGTGGGGCGGCAACCGCACCGCGGGCGCCGAGAAATTCAGCGCCGGCACTGTGGCCCTGGACATCGACACCGGCAAGCTGCGCTGGAACTACCAGTTCACCCACCATGACCTGTGGGACATGGACGTGGGCAGCCAGCCGACCCTGGTGGACATGAAGACCGCGGACGGCATCAAGCCGGCGCTGATCCAGCCGACCAAGCAAGGCAGCCTGTACGTGCTGGACCGTCGCGACGGCACCCCGATCGTGCCGATCCAGGAAGTACCGGCTCCGGCCGGTGCGGTCGAAGGCGACCACACCGCGCCGACCCAGGCCCGTTCGGACCTGAACCTGCTGCCACCGCCGCTGGAAGAAAAAGGCATGTGGGGCGCCACGCCGTTCGACCAGATGCTGTGCCGTATCCAGTTCAAGGAACTGCGCTACGAAGGCCAGTACACCCCGCCGTCGATCCAGGGCAGCCTGATCTACCCGGGTAACGTCGGTGTGTTCAACTGGGGCAGCGTATCGATCGACCCGGTCCGTCACCTGCTGTTCACCAGCCCGAACTACATGGCCTTCGTTTCCAAGCTGGTGCCGCGCGCCGAAGTCGCCGCCGGCAGCAAGCGCGAAAGCGAAACCTCCGGTGTGCAACCCAACACCGGCGCGCCGTACGCGGTGATCATGCATCCGTTCATGTCGCCGTTCGGCGTACCTTGCCAGGCCCCGGCCTGGGGCTACGTGGCCGGTATCGACCTGACCACCAACAAAGTGGTGTGGAAGCACAAGAACGGCACCAGCCGCGACAGCTCGCCAGTACCGATCGGCCTGCCCATCGGCGTGCCAAGCATGGGCGGCTCGATGGTTACTGCCGGCGGCGTGGGCTTCCTCAGCGGTACCCTGGACCAGTACATCCGCGGTTATGACGTGAACAACGGCAAGGAACTGTGGAAATCCCGCCTGCCAGCAGGCGGCCAGGCCACGCCGATGAGCTACACCGGCAAGGATGGCAAACAGTACGTGCTGGTGGTCGTGGGTGGCCACGGCTCGCTGGGCACCAAGATGGGCGACTACATCATCGCCTACAAACTGTCGGAATAAGCGTTACCGGCGGTGAATGAAAAGGCGGCTACCTGCGGGTAGCCGCCTTTTTTTGTGGATGGCGTTTGGGGGAGTTTCTTCAGCCTTTCATTTTTGTGTTGCCTGGCCTGACGTCATCGCGAGCAAGCTTCGCTCCTACAGAAGCAGGATCGCCGCATTCCGCTTTACGCTTCCGTAGGAGCGAGGCTTGCCCGCGATAAGGCCCGCCAGGCAACAGAGATCCATGTAGCCGCTGCCGAGCCCGCGAGGCTGCGATCGTCTGCGCAGCAGACGCAAGGGCGGTATCCCCCATTTGCCTGATACACCGCGTTGCCTGGTTTGGCGTCCGCTTCGCGGCCGATCGCAGCCTCGCGGGCTCGGCAGCGGCTACAGGCCAATGTTGATCCGAGATCGGTGTTGCGCCAAACGATGATCGAACGTGCAGTCACGGTTCTTGTAGCCGCTGCCGCAGGCTGCGATCGACCGGCACGGTCGCGGCGTTCTGGAGGCCTCTGGAAGTTCGGCGGAAGATCGGGAACCAAGGCCCTGCGGGCCTTATCGCAGCCTCGCGGGCTCGGCAGCGGCTACAGGCCAATGTTGATCCGAGATGGGGGTGACAGTGGCAACAGCGAAAATTCCTACAGCACGCGTCGACTCCCATCACCTTGTCCCACCGAGCCCCGGACTCTATGGTTTGGCCTGTCACTGCAAACTCAGTGACAGGGTGTGGAAGCCCTTATATCGTTAGGCGCGCAAAGCAACGTGAGTCAGGCGTTTTTCGCCTGCACTTTATGGCGGCTGTGCGTGGGGCACTCTCGAGTGCGCCGGGTGCCTAACGTCCCGGTCTTCCACACCTGCGTACAGCCGCCACCTGATTACGTGGAAGTGATTTCTGGCGACTCCGACTCATACGTTAGGAACAGACCAATGAAAAAACTCACTCCCGATCCACCCGCGATCCTCGACGACACCAAACCCCGCCGCTACATGGCCCTGACCAGCAACGACTGCACCATCCCCGCCTTGCTGATCGACACCGAGGCGCCGCTGGATGTGTTGCACGAAGCCGCCGCCCACCGCATCCGTGCGGCGATCCAGCTGCTGGAAAACATCGCCAGCGACGCCAACCTGCACAGCAACCCGGCACTGCTCCAGGATTTCGCCCAGCTCTGCGTCATCCCCCTGCGCGATGGCTGCGACCTGCTGGACGTACTCGGCCGGCGCCTGCAGGAACAACTGCTGAGCTGAACCTCGATCCGGGGCCGGCGGCCGCCAGCCGGCCCTGCGCCGACACTATCCTCAACCCGGCCATTGCAAAGGGACATTAGCCCATCTGTGCTAATCGACCCTCCCCTACCCCGGCGATATAGTGCCAACCACTCACTCGCCCTTCTCAACACCGCCGCTCTGCGGTGTCGGGGTCGGCTGCGCCGTAGAAAACACAACAACGCCAAGGAAGAATCACCATGAACCTCCACCCCACTGCTCGCCCCCTCGCCCTGCTCAGCCTCCTGGCACTCGCCCTGGGCGGTTGCGCCATTGCCAAACCCAGCAACGACGACCTCAAGAACCGCGCCCAGACCACCCTCGGCAAACCCGTGACCACGGTCTCCAATGTGCGTAGCGACGCGTCCCAGACCTACTTCACCGCCAGCACCAGCAACGGCGAATACAATTGCGTATTGCCCAGTGGCGGCATGGTCGCCTTCGCCTCCATGGGCGGCGTCGTAGCGCTCCCCGCCGAGTGCACCAAGCAGTAAGCCGCGGCCCATCGTCGATGGTTCATGGCGACCACTTCACACTGTGAAACAGGGCCTGCGGATGTCCGGCCACAGCACCCGGAGCGGCCACGCGGCGCTGCTCAGCTGGAAATCCGCGACTTCAACAGCCAGGCCTCGAAGGCCGCGGCGCTGAGCGGCCGGCTGATCAGGTAGCCCTGGGCCGTGTCGCAGTGCCAGCGCTCCAGCAGGCGCAGGCTGCGTTCCTGCTCCACCCCTTCGGCCACCACCTTGAGCCCCAGGTTGTGGCTCATCTCGATGGTGGAGCGCACGATCACCGCGTCGCCGCTGGTTTCGTCGAGGTTGCGGATAAACGACTGGTCGATCTTCAACTCCTGCACCGGCAGCCGCTGCAATTGCGCCAGCGACGAATAGCCGGTGCCGAAGTCGTCCACCGACAGGCTGATGCCGCAGTCGCGCAGGCTCTGCAACACCTCCAGCGCCTGCTCCGGGTGGCGCATGATGGCGCTCTCGGTGATCTCGAAAATCAGCTGCTCGGCGGACAGTCGATAACGTTGCAGCAACACGCTCACCCGCGCCGCCAGGTCGTGGCCATGCAGATCGTCCGCCGAGATGTTCAGCGACAACTGCAAATGCAGCCCACGCATGTTCCATTCGGCCAGTTGCCGCATGCCTTCCTCGATCACCCACAGGGTCAGGCTGTTCATGCTGCCGGTGCGCTCGGCCAGGGGGATGAACTCCGCCGGCGAGACCATGCCGAACTCCGGGTGCTGCCAGCGCAGCAAGGCTTCGGCCTGGTGCACATGGCCATGGCGCAGGTCGAGCTTGGGCTGGTACAGCAAGAACAGCTCGCCTTCCGCCGCGGCCCGGCGCAGGTCGCGGATCAGCCCGATCTGGCGCTGATGGGCCAGGTCGCGATCCTGCTGGTAGATCTGCAGGTAACCGGGCTGGGCGGCCGCGTCGTGGCGGGCGATGGCGGCGCGGCTGATCAGTTCTTCCGCCGACTGCCCGTCGGTGGGATAGACCGCCACGCCGATGCACACCTGGCGCTGCACTTCATCGCCATGGATGGTCTGCGGCCGGCTCAATAGCGCGTGGAGCCGATCGGCCATGGCCACCGCGCCATCGATCTCGGTGTTTTCCAGCAGCAACAGGAACTCATTGGCGGTGATCCGTGCCGCGGTGTCCCCGGTGGACACCGTCTCCGACAGCCGCCGGCTGACTTCGCGCATCATCTGCTCCACCCCTTCCGGGCCCAGGCCTTCGTTGATCGCCCGATAGTCCTCGATACCCAGGTACAGCAGCACCACCTTGCGCCCGGCGCTGATGGCATTGCTCAGGCGCTCCATGGCCAGCGCCCGGTTGGGCAGGCCGGTCAAGGGATCGTGCAGGGCGTTGTGGGCCAGTTGCAGCTCGCGGCTGGCAATCCCGCTCTGCATGGCGTTGATCGCCTCGGCCAGCAAACCGAACTCGTCGGTGCGCTTGAGCACCACCGGCACCTGGTAGTTGCCGGTGCCGATGCGTTGGGCAGCCTCGGCCAGCACATTCAGCGGCCGCGACACCCGCCGCGCCATGAACAGGGCGCCGGCCAGCGACACCACCAGTGCTGCCAGGGCGATCGCCAGGAATTCCCGGTCCAGCGGCGCGAAAGCCTGCAAGGCGTGATCCAGCGGGCTTTGCAGCAACGCCAGAACCTGGGGGTCGTCGGGATCGTCGGTGTTGGCCAGTTGCAAGGCCTGATTGAGGAAGCGCTTGCCGTGGGCATCGCTCAACTGCGGTAGCGCGCGCCAGGACGAGTTGCGCAGGGTGGTGATGATGGTGGCCCAGAAAATGTCCGGCTGAGTGCTGAACAGTTCCCCGGCGCGCCCGTCCTGCAGAGTGAGGAAAGACACTTCCAGGTTGCTCATGGAGCGCAGTTCGCTGGCGAACAGGTCGTCCATGCGAAACGCCATGACCACCCGGTTCATGTGCATCGGCGTCAGCACCTGCCCCTGGACCAGCAGATAAGGCTGGCCCTTGAGCGCGACGATCAACATGCTTTTGTTCTGCCGCAGGGCCATGCGCAGCGCGCGGTCGTAAGGGAAATGCTCGTGCTCGGTGATCGCCCCCAGGGTGCTGGCGATCACCGTGCCTTCGGCGCCGAGCACGAACAGCTCGCTGCCACGGGTGCCAGTGCCATGCTGGCGCAGCGCCTCGAGAATCTGCTGCGAGTCGCCGCTGATCACCGCCTGGCGAAACTGCGCATCCACCACCAGCCAGTCCACGCCATAACGCAAGCGCCGGCCGCGCAGTTCGAGCAGGCGTTCGAAGACCCGGGTGCCGGTTTGCAGCTGCACTTGCGCCTGGTTTTCCACTGCATGGTTGGTCGCGGCCTTGACGGCGAAGTACACCACCCCGATCACGATCAACAGCAACAACGCCAATACCCCAGTGATCCTTACCTGGAACGTATGGCGCCACTTCATGAGCCGGCTCTCGTCGCCGCGACCTCACTGTTGTCGACTCTGCACACCCACGGCGACACCCGCCGCTCCCCGCTGAAAAGTCCCTTGATCATTACGCGTCCCTCTGGGCAGCTAAAGATGCGTCAAATAAATGCCATTTCCCTGACAGCATTTAATCGGTCCAGATTAGACCGCCAAGACAAGAAGATCACGCAATAAAATCAGGGGGTTTACAATGTCATTTTTCTGTCGCCGCCAATTTACCAGCGTTCCTGCGCAGAAATGACAGCCTCGCCCTCGCCGTTTTGGAGGATGCACCGCGTCGCGGCGACAAGGACTGAAATAATTGATCCGGCCCGCCCGCCATTGAAACCGCTCGTCACCTGCCCCATCTAACCTGGCATACCCCATTGCGCAGGTGCCCCATGAGCGACCAGCAAGAACTTCCTGAAACCATGAGTGAATACGCCGACCCGGAAAACGCCGAACTCCATACATCCTCCGGCAAGGGTCTGGCCCTGCCCGGGCAGAATCTGCCGGACAAGGTCTACATCATCCCGATCCACAATCGGCCGTTCTTCCCCGCGCAAGTCTTGCCGGTGATCGTCAACGAAGAACCCTGGGCCGAAACCCTGGAATTGGTGAGCAAGTCCGAACACCATTCGCTGGCGCTGTTCTTCATGGACACCCCACCGGAAGACCCACGGCATTTCGACACCTCGGCCCTGCCGCTGTACGGCACCCTGGTCAAGGTGCACCACGCCAGCCGCGAAAACGGCAAGTTGCAGTTCGTGGCCCAGGGCCTGACCCGCGTGCGCATCCGCACCTGGCTCAAGCACCATCGCCCGCCGTACCTGGTGGAGGTCGAGTACCCGCATCAGCCGAGCGAGCCGACCGACGAGGTCAAGGCCTACGGCATGGCGCTGATCAATGCGATCAAGGAACTGCTGCCGCTCAACCCGCTGTACAGCGAAGAGCTGAAGAACTACCTCAACCGCTTCAGCCCCAACGACCCGTCGCCGCTGACCGACTTCGCCGCCGCGCTGACCTCGGCCACCGGCAACGAACTGCAGGAAGTGCTGGACTGCGTACCGATGCTCAAGCGCATGGAAAAAGTCCTGCCGATGCTGCGCAAGGAAGTCGAGGTCGCGCGCCTGCAGAAAGAGATTTCCGCCGAGGTCAATCGCAAGATCGGCGAGCATCAGCGCGAGTTCTTCCTCAAGGAACAGCTCAAGGTCATCCAGCAGGAGCTGGGTCTGACCAAGGACGATCGCAGCGCCGACATCGAGCAGTTCGAGCAGCGCCTGGCAGGCAAGGTCCTGCCGCCCCAGGCCCAGAAGCGCATCGTGGAAGAGATGAACAAACTGTCGATCCTCGAGACCGGCTCGCCGGAGTACGCGGTCACCCGCAACTACCTGGAATGGGCCACCGCGGTGCCCTGGGGCGTGTACGGCGAGGACAAGCTCGACCTCAAGCATGCGCGCAAGGTGCTGGACCAGCATCACGCCGGGCTCGACGACATCAAGAGCCGGATCCTCGAATTCCTCGCGGTCGGCGCCTACAAGGGCGAGATCAGCGGTTCCATCGTACTGCTGGTGGGCCCGCCCGGCGTGGGCAAGACCAGCGTCGGCAAGTCCATCGCCGAGTCCCTGGGCCGGCCGTTCTACCGCTTCAGCGTCGGCGGCATGCGTGACGAGGCCGAGATCAAGGGCCACCGTCGCACCTACATCGGCGCCCTGCCGGGCAAGCTGGTGCAGGCGTTGAAAGACGTCGAAGTGATGAACCCGGTGATCATGCTCGACGAGATCGACAAGATGGGCCAGAGCTACCAGGGCGACCCGGCCTCGGCGCTGCTGGAAACCCTCGACCCGGAACAGAACGTGGAATTTCTCGACCACTACCTGGACCTGCGCCTGGACCTGTCGAAAGTGCTGTTCGTGTGCACCGCCAATACCCTGGATTCGATTCCCGGCCCGTTGCTGGACCGGATGGAAGTGATTCGCCTGTCGGGCTACATCACCGAGGAAAAGCTGGCCATCGCCAAGCGCCACCTGTGGCCCAAGCAGCTGGAAAAGGCCGGGGTGTCCAAGGCCCACCTGAGTATCAGCGACGCCGCCCTGCGCGCGGTGATCGATGGTTACGCCCGCGAGGCCGGGGTGCGCCAGCTGGAAAAACAGCTGGGCAAACTGGTGCGCAAGGCCGTGGTGCGGCTGCTGGAAGATCCGGATGCGGTGATCAAGCTCGGCACCAAGGACCTGGAAGCCTCCCTGGGCATGCCGGTGTTCCGCAACGAGCAGGTGCTCAGCGGCACCGGGGTGATCACCGGCCTGGCCTGGACCAGCCTGGGCGGCGCCACGCTGCCGATCGAAGCCACGCGGATTCATACCCTCAACCGTGGTTTCAAGCTCACCGGGCAACTGGGGGATGTGATGAAGGAGTCGGCGGAAATCGCCTACAGCTACGTCACCTCGCACCTCAAGCAGTTCGGTGGCGATGCGAAGTTCTTCGACGAGGCGTTCGTCCACCTGCACGTGCCGGAAGGCGCCACGCCGAAGGATGGCCCGAGCGCCGGGGTGACCATGGCCAGCGCCCTGCTGTCCCTGGCGCGTAACCAGCCGCCGAAAAAGGGCGTGGCCATGACCGGCGAGCTGACCCTGACCGGGCATGTCCTGCCCATCGGCGGGGTGCGCGAGAAAGTCATCGCGGCGCGCCGGCAGAAGCTCTACGAGCTGATCCTGCCGGAAGCCAACCGCGGCCACTTCGAAGAGCTGCCGGACTACCTCAAGGAAGGCATCACCGTGCACTTCGCCAAGCGTTTCGCCGATGTGGCGAAAGTGCTGTTCTAAACGCAGACCTGTAGGAGCGGAGCTTGCTCGCGATAGCCGCACAGCGGCGGTGTATCCGCCGCCCAGCGCTATCCTTGATGGCTTATCGCGAGCAAGCTCGCTCCTACAACGTCTCGCCTACCCCACCACAGATTCCCCCATCTTCGGTTATGCTCGCCCTTTGTCATGACCGGAGCTTTCTGACCCATGTCACCGATTCGTCTGTTGCTACCCCTCAGCCTTGCCCTGCTCGCCGCCTGCGCCAGCCAACCCAAGCAAAACGTCACGGTCGAGAACCAGAGCGAATGCCCAGTGCAACTGAGCAACGGGCAAAACCTGATCCTGACCCTGCCGAGCAACCCGACCACGGGTTATCGCTGGGCGATCCAGGACTCGGCCGGCGGCGTGCTGCGCAAAGTCAGCCCCGAGGTCTACAGCAATCCCGAAGACAGCGGCCTGGTGGGCAGCGCCGGCCAGTCCACCTGGCGCTTCCAGGCTTTTGCCGCCGGCACCGGGCGCCTGCTGCTGACCTATCAGCAACCCTGGGCCCCGGAAGTCGCACCGGTGAAAGCCTTCGACTGCGCCATTTCGGTCAAGTGACATGGGCTGGCTGATCCTGGCGCTGATGGGCGCGGCGACCTTCCTCTACGGCCTGAGCATCCACGCCACCCTGTTGTGCCTGCTGGTCAAGCCGCTGCCGGTGCTGGCCCTGCTCGGCTGGCTGCACGATGCACCTCCCGGCGACTATCGCCGCTGGATCAGCCTCGGCCTGTTGTTCTCCCTGCTCGGCGACGTGCTGCTGGCCTGGCCCGCCGACCTGTTCGTGTTCGGCCTCGGCGCCTTCCTGGTCGCGCACCTGGCCTATCTCAAGGCCTATACCAGCGATTGCCGGCGCCTGGCGCCCGTCCCCCTGCTGCTGGCCCTGGTCGCCGGCGCGGCGTTGCTGGGCCTTCTGATCAGCCATGGCCTGGGCCCGTTGCTGGTGCCGGTGATCGTCTACGGCCTGGTCATCAGTGCCATGCTCTGGCGCGCCCTGGCCCGCCTGGGCAGCGACGTGCCCAAGCGCTCGGCGCAACTGGCCGCCGCCGGCGCCGTGGCCTTCGTGTTCTCCGACAGCGTGATCGGCATCAGCCGTTTTGTGGTGGCCTTCGATGCCGCGCCCTACCTGATCATCCTCAGTTACTGGCTGGGGCAATGGGGGATCGCGGCCTCGGCCTTCAGCCAGAAGCCCCGCTGAGCCTATAGCCCTGTAGCCCTGTAGCCCTGTAGCCCTGTAGCCCTGTAGCCGCTGCCGAGCTTGCGAGGCTGCGATCGGTCTGGGCGGCATTCCGACGAAGCGGCCGTAAAACCGGCCACCGCGGTCCTTCAGATAAACTCCATGCACAGGCCTTGCGAGGACTGCGTCCTCATGCGCAGCCTCGCGGGCTCGGCAGCGGCTACAGGGTCACAGGTGGGGCATCCACCTTGTGTCGCCCTTACGGCCCCAAAGGCCCTTCGGGCCTTATCGCAGCCTGCGGCAGCGGCTACAATGCCGGCCCTCTTTCTATCTCCACCGCTGGAACCGCCGTGAGCAAAGAACCCGACCGCCTTTTCGCCCAGCCCCTGGCCCAGGTGCCCGACTTCGCCTTCAACGAAGACGTGGTGCGGGTGTTCCCGGACATGATCAAGCGCTCGGTGCCGGGTTACCCGACCATTGTCGAGAACCTCGGCGTGCTCGCCGCCCAGTTCGCCCAACCCAACAGCGTGCTCTACGACCTGGGCTCGTCCCTCGGCGCCGTGACCCAGGCCCTGCGCCGCCATGTGCGCACCGACGGCTGCCGGGTGATCGCGGTGGATAACTCGGCGGCCATGGTCGAGCGCTGCCGCGAGTACCTCAACGGCCAGGACTCGATGTTCCAGGAGCTGCTGCCGGTCGAAGTGATCGAAGGCGACATCCTCGCCCTGGAGTTCCAGCCGGCCTCGGTGGTGGCGCTGAACTTCACCCTGCAGTTCATCGCCCCCGAACAGCGCCTGGCCCTGCTCGGGCGTATTCGCCAGGCGCTGCTGCCCGGTGGCGCGCTGATCCTCTCGGAGAAGCTGCGCTTCAATGACCCCGAGGAGCATGCGCTGCTCACCGACCTGCACATCGCTTTCAAGCGCGCCAACGGCTACAGCGAACTGGAAATCGCCCAGAAACGCAGCGCCATCGAAAACGTCATGAAGCCCGACAGCCTCGAAGAACACCGCGAACGCCTGCTGGCCGCCGGGTTCTCGAAAGTCGTGCCGTGGTTCCAGTGTCTTAACTTTGCCTCGTTGATTGCCTTGCCATGATCGATCTGTCCCCCCTCGCCCGCCGCCTGGCCGGTACGCCGCTGGCCGACTGGGCCAACACCCTGCAAGCGCAACTCGACACCAAGATGGAAAAGGGCCACGGCGACCTGGAGCGCTGGCAGAGCGCGCTGGACGCGCTGCCGAAGATCCAGCCGAGCACCATCGACCTGCTCAATGGCCTGACCCTGGACACCGACTGCGACGACGCCACCCGCGCCCAGATGCGCAGCGCGCTGATGGGCCTGTCGCCCTGGCGCAAGGGCCCGTTCGACCTGTTCGGCGTGCATGTGGACACCGAATGGCGCTCGGACTGGAAGTGGTCGCGGGTCGCTCCGCACCTGAACCTGCAAGGCAAACGCATCCTCGATGTCGGCTGCGGCAACGGCTACTACATGTGGCGCATGCTCGGCGCCGGCGCCCACAGCGTGATCGGTGTCGACCCGAACTGGCTGTTCTTCTGCCAGTTCCAGGCGGTGCAGCGTTACCTGTCGGAGCCCGCGGTGTGGCACCTGCCGTTCCCCTTCGAAGACCTGCCGGCCAACCTGGAAGGCTTCGACACGGTGTTTTCCATGGGCGTGTTCTACCACCGCCGCTCGCCGATCGAGCATCTGCTGGCGCTCAAGGACTGCCTGGTCAAGGGCGGCGAACTGGTGCTGGAAACCCTGGTGGTGGAAGGCGACCAGCATCAGGTGCTGGTGCCGGAAGACCGCTATGCGCAGATGCGTAACGTGTGGTTCCTGCCGTCGGTGCCGGCCCTGGAACTCTGGCTGCGCCGCGCCGGCTTCAGCGATGTGCGTTGCGTGGATGTGAGCGTGACCAGTGTCGAGGAACAGCGTGGCACCGAGTGGATGAAGTACCAGTCGCTGAGCGACTTCCTCGACCCGAACGACCACAGCAAGACCATCGAAGGCCTGCCGGCGCCGATGCGCGCCGTTATCGTCGCCAGGAAATAAATGCCCCACACCGTGTAGGAGCGAGGCTTGCCCGCGATAGCGATTTCAAGCGTCACGCCAGGTTCGAGGTATGCATGGCCCGGGCTGGCGTCATCGCGAGCAAGCTTCGCTCCTACAGAAGAGGAAGGTGCTCAGTTGCGGCTGGCGCGGCGTGCCTTGAAGAACTCGCTCAACACCGCGCCGCACTCTTCGGCCAGCACCCCGCCCTCGACCAGCACTCGATGGTTGAGAAACCCCTGGCTGAAGAACTGCCCCTGGCTCTGCACGATGCCCGCCTTGGGCTCCAGCGCGCCGTACACCACCCGGGCGATACGCGAATGCACGATCAGCCCGGCGCACATGCTGCACGGTTCCAGAGTCACGTAGAGGGTGCTGCCGGGCAGGCGATAGTTGTCGACCGCCTGGGCCGCGGCGCGGATCGCAACCATTTCCGCGTGGGCGCTGGGATCGCTGCCGCTGATCGGGCAGTTGTAGCCGCGACCGATGATTTCCCCGTCCTGCACCAGCACCGCGCCCACCGGCACCTCGCCCAGGGCCGCGCCCTGGGCGGCCAGGGCCAGGGCTTCACGCATGAACTCCTGGTCGCGGCTGCGATCGATGATCCGGGCGGGGCGAATCTGCCGCATCAGGCCACCTCGATGGCGGCCATCAGGCCGGTTTCCATGTGGTCGATCACATGGCAATGGAACATCCACACCCCCGGGTTATCCGCCACCAGCGCCACCCGGGCACGCTCGTTCTTACCCAGCAGGTAGGTGTCGGTGAAGTACGGGGTGATCTTCTTGCGGTTCGAGGCGATGACCTTGAAGCTCATGCCGTGCAAGTGGATCGGGTGCTGGTACTGAGTCATGTTCTTCAATTCGAAAATGTAGCTCTGGCCCTTCTTGAGCGTGGCGATCGGGCGGTCGGCGCAGGTCTTGTCGGTGATGTCCCAGGCCTTGCCGTTGATCTGCCAGAGGCTCGGTGGCCTGCCATTGTCCACGTTCACCGAGACCGAGCCAACCCACTCGAAGTTGAAGTTGAGCTTCTCGGCGTTATCCAGGTCCGGCTCGGCGATCGGGTTGGCTGGCAACGCCGGCGGCCACTCGGTCGGCGCGTCGCTGTTGGCCACCGAACGCAAGGTGCCCAGGCGCACCGGGCCGTTGCGCAGCGACAGCTCTTCGCCGGCCGGCGGCGCCTTGATCGCCAGGCAGATGCGCATGCCCGGCCCCAGCCAGTATTCCTTGCCCAACGGCCTCGGCTCGATGGGGTTGCCGTCCAGGGCATAGATCTGCGCTTCGACACCGGGGATGTTGATGCGGTAGGTCAGGGTGTTGTCGAGGTTGAGCAGGCGCACGCGGGTGATCTGCCCGGCCGGGATCTCCACCACCCCCTGGGACACGCCGTTGATGGTCGACAGGCGCCCCGCCGTGCCACCACGCGCCGCCTCGCGGGGGATGCTGAACGGCACGAAGGCGCCGGCTTCATCCACATGCCAGCTTTTCAGGCTCAGGGTGCGTTCGTACTTGAAGCCGGTGGGCTCGCGCTCTTCGATGATCAGCGGGCCGACCAGGCCGCGGCCCAGTTCTTCGCTGCTGTTGACGTGGGGGTGGTACCAGTAGCTGCCGGCATCCGGCACGCGGAACTTGTAGTCGAAGTACTCGCCCGGCATGACCGGCAATTGCGAGACGTAAGGTACGCCGTCCATTTCCAGCGGCAGGCGGATGCCGTGCCAGTGGATGGTGGTGGCCACCGGCAGGTGGTTGATGAAGCGCACCCGCAGCCACTCGCCCTGGCGCACCCGCAGCTCGGTGCCCGGCGCGGAAGGGCCGAAGGCCCAGGCTTCGGTCTTGTGGCCCGGCACCAGCTCGACGTCCAGCGGCGCGGCGATCAGTTGATAATCGTGGCCTGCCTCGGCGTCGGCCATCTTGCCCAGCCAGTAACGCGACGCGCCACCGGCGCCCACGCCAACCACTGCAAGACCGGCCAGACCACCGAGTATCTGTCGACGGGTAAAGGACATGGACTCAACTACCTCACGTATCCGCGGCGGGCCAGGACCCGCAAAAGGCGAATACGATACACCCGCAGTTGAGAAACAGTAAGGGCGGCGCGGCAAGCGGCCGCAGGTGGGTGGGGCCATGACATGTGAAGAAAAAAAGGCGCTGATCATTCGGACGCTATCGCGAGCAAGCTCGCTCCTACAGGGGAATATGCAGTCCTGTAGGAGCGAGCTTGCTCGCGATCGAGTGCGCAGCACTCGCATAAACCCAGGCTCGACAGCGGCTACGCAGATAACCCGACAAGCAGATGCACCACGCCTCCCGCCAGCGCCATCGTCCCGAGCACGCCAGCGCTGCGTAAGGCCACAACATCGAGCAAGGTCGGATCATGCAATTCCACCCGCACCCGGGTCAGGGCCACGCGCTGCTGGGTCTTGAGGTTATTCGCCCCGCCCAGGGCTGCCAATAGCTCTGGGCTCAGGACGGCATCGCCGGTGGGGCGGGCTGTGGTTTTCGGCTGGTCAGGCACCAGGTCCGGGGTCAGGGCTTTCCAGAACGCCCGCTGCAATTTCTCGAACATGTTCAGTTCTCCAGAACCAGTGAAGGGGCCAGCGTCGATTGCTGATGCTGGTGCAAGGCGTCGCGTACCTGCTCGGCGCTTTCCAGGCCGAGAATGCGTCCGGCAAGGGCCTGGCACTGGCTCAGCTCGACCTCGCGCACGCGGGCCTTGATCGCCGGAATCAACGGCACACTGACCGACAGTTCGTCCACCCCCAGCCCCAGCAGCAGCGGCACCGCCAGGGGTTCCGAAGCCAGCGCCCCGCAGACGCCGACCCACTTGCCGTGGGCATGGGCAGCCTTGACCGTGGAGGCGATCAGACGCAGCACCGCCGGATTGAAACTGTCGGCCTGGCTGGCCAGGCGCGGATGATCGCGGTCCATGGCCAGGGTGTACTGGGTCAGGTCGTTGGTGCCGATGGAGAAGAAATCCACCTCCGGCGCGAACAGGTCGGCCAGCAGCGCCGCCGACGGCACTTCGATCATGATCCCCAGCTTCGGCAACTCCTTGAGCCCCAGGGCCAGGGCTTCGTCCTCCAGCATCTGCCGCGCCTGCCGCAATTCCGCCAGCTGGGTGACCATCGGCAGCATGATGTGCAGGCGGGCCAGCCCCGCGCTGGCGAGGATCGCCCGGAACTGTTCGCGCAACAGCTGCGGGCGCTCCAGGCACAGGCGGATCCCGCGCATGCCGAGGAAGGGGTTGGCTTCAGGCTCCATCGGCACATAGGCCAGCGGTTTGTCGCCGCCGACATCCAGGGTCCGTACCACCAGGTTGCGCTCTGGCCCCAGAGCCCGGGCGATGGCGCTGTAGGTCGCGGCCTGTTCTTCATGGCTCGGGGCGACGCTGCGGTCCTGGTAAAGAAACTCCGAGCGCAGCAGGCCGACGCCCTCCCCGCCCAGGTCCATGGCTTGCTCGGCCTCGGCCAGCGAAGCGACGTTGGCCGTCACCTCGACATGATGGCCGTCGCGGGTCACCGCGGCCTCGGCGGCCTGTTCCAGCTCCTGGCGCTGGCGCTGCTGTTGCTGCTGACGCCGGGCCTGCAACTGCTCGATCACCGCCAGCTTCGGGTCCAGGTGCAATTCACCCTGGTCGGCATCCAGCAGCACCGGCGTGCCGCTGGCCAACGCCAGTACCTGTACCGGCAGGCCGCAGACCGCCGGCAAGCCCAGGGCCCGGGCCAGAATCGCCACATGGCTGGTGGCGCCGCCGCCGACCGTGGCAAACCCCAGCACCTTGCGGGTATCGAGGCCGGCGGTCTGGGACGGGGTGAGCTGCTCGGCAATCAGGATCGCCTGCTCCGGCAGGGCCCAGGCGCTGTCCTGCACGCCCAGCAGTAACTTGAGCACCCGCTGCCCGACATCCATCAGGTCCAGGGCGCGCTCGGCCAGCAACGGATTGCCCAGGCCCTTGAACAGCTCGGCGGTGGCCTCGGTGGCGCTGTTCCAGGCGAATGCCGCGCTTTTGCCGTCGGCGATCAGGGCATGGGCCTGCTCCAGCAGGCTCGGGTCTTCCAGCAGTTCCTGGTGAGCCTTGAATATCTCGCCCTGGGCGGTGCTGGCGGCCTTGTCCCGCAGGACTTGCAAGGCCTCGGTGGCCTGCGCCAGCGCCCGCTCCAGCAGCTCGCGTTGCACCGCCTGATCGGCGGCGAGTTCGATAATCTCGAGCTTCTGCTCGGCCACCTGCACCACCTGCCCGAAGGCCGATCCCGTCGAGGCGCAGACGCCCCGCAGCAACTTGCCCGATGGCGCGGCAACCGGCGCCACAGGTTTGGCGGCGATCACCGCGCTCACCGCCTCGCCACAACCACTCGCCAGCAACTCGGCCAGGGCCTTGATCGCCGCCTCGGCATCCGCGCCCGCCGCGCTGACTTGCAAGGCATCGCCCTGCGCGGTCTGCAACGCCATGATCGCCACCAGGGACTTGGCGTTGGCGCTGGCCTGCTGCTTGTGCAGGCAGATGCTCGCCTTGAAGCCCTTGGCCGCCTGGGCGAACACCGCCGCCGGGCGCGCATGCAGGCCATTGGGATTAGGCAGCGTCACGGGTTTGGAGAACAGCGCCTCGCCCTCCTCCTCGGGCTCTGTGCTTGGCGCAGGCTCGCCCAGGCTCAACTGCAACAGCGGCTGGCCACTGTCCACCAGTGCACTGTTCGCAGTCAGCCAGGTGAAGGGCTCGCCACTGACCACCAGCATCAGCGTCAACAGGCTGCGGGCATGCACGGCGATGTAGTCGGCATCGAACTCGATCAGCGGCTGCCCGGCCTCGACCCGTTGGCCCTCCTGCACCAGGCGGCTAAAGCCCTTGCCCGCCAGGTTCACCGTGTCCAGGCCGATGTGCATCAGCACCTGCACCCCGTTGTCGTCAGTGATGCTCACCGCATGGCCACTGTCCTGCACGTTGCTGACCACTCCGGCCAGCGGCGCGCGCAGGGTCTGCGAGGTCGGGTCGATGCACAGGCCGTCACCGATGACCCGGCTGGAGAACACCGGGTCCGGCACTTGCTCCAGGGGTATCAACAGCCCGGACAGCGGCGCGAGCAGTTGCAATTGTTGGGTTGTAGCCATGACTTCACCTGCTGTTTGTTCTTGTAAGTGCCGATGGAGCGCGAGCCCCGACAGCATCGCTTATTTCCACCAGTACTCGACCTGCAATCCGACGTTCGCACCATGCCTGGCCGTGCCGAAGGCGCCGGTATCGGACAACGCCGAGCCCGCCGCCAGCTCATTCGCCGCGCGCTTGGCGGCCTGGTTCCAGCTGGCATAGGTGTAGTACAGGCGCACCTCGGGGCGCGCCCAGAATTCCGGGCCCTTGGGCGACCAGGTCGGGGCGAAGGTGAACTTGCTGAGCTTGCGCGTGCCGCCGGGGGCCTCGACCTGGTCGTGGCCCAGTTCGGTGACCAGCTTGAACTGCTCGCTGATCGCATAGGCCGGGCGGATACCCAGGGAGATCCAGTTCTGGTCGTTACCGTCGGGGCGGATGTCTTTCTGGTAGATCGCTTCGACCTGCCCGCCAAAGCGCGGGGTCAGTTGCCAGTCGAAGAACTCCACCAGCCGGTAGCTCTTGTTGCTGTCGTCCAGTTGCACATTGCCGGTGTAACCCAGCCCGGTACCCGGGCCTTCGCCGTACTGCAACGCCAGCTTGTTCTTGCCGCCCAGGAAGTCCTTCTGCACGTGCTGGGCGGTGATCGCCCAACCCCGATGGGCGTCGCGGCTGTCGGGCTTGTCGATGTAGCTCAGGCCCAGCTCCAGCTCGCCGCCGGGGTTGGTCTTGAAACCGGCAACGTTGAAATCGTGCCGGTTGATGTAGTCCTTCTGGTACAGGTTGTCCTTGCGCGAGAAGGCGTAGCTGTATTTCAGGTCGCCGATCAGCACGTCCTCGATACCGCCGCCGGTGGCGCTCTGGTTCCAGTAGTAGAAGTCGGAGATATGGATGTCGTTACGCTTGTAGTAACGCCGGCCAGCCCACAGCGAGCCGCCATTGAGGCTGGGCATGTTCGACCACTGGGCATACATCTGCGGCATGCGCGCCGAGCCGTTGTCGCCCTGGAAAGTCAGGCTGCGGTCGTACTGGTTATAGAGCGACGCCATGGCGTCGACGCTGAATACCGAGCCGTCGTCCAGGGTGTAGAGGTCCTGGCGCAGTTCCAGCTCGGCGTACTGTTCGCACTCGTTGCCCAGGCGGTATTTGGACTGGGCGCCGGGCAGTTGGAAACACGACTGCGAGCTGCTGTTGACCGAGGTCCCGAGACCGCTGCGCAGGTAACCGGCGAACTCCAGGGCCTGGGCCGGGAACGGCAAGGCCAGGCAGACGCAAGAGGCTGCAAGGCCGCGATTTATTGTTGTTTTCATAAGCCACCCCATTATTTTTATTCTGTGTGTGCCCCGCAGGCGCCCCCCTACCGGCGAGCGAAAGCTCGCGGTGTGCCGGGCACGCCGCGCTCATGCGGGGAAGGTTGTCAGCGGTCGATCAGGTGCAGGACAAAGGACTCGTAAGGCCGCAGGAACAGCTGGCGGCTGCGGGTTTCATGGTCCGCGTAGTTGCTGATGACCAAGCGCTGCTCCATGCGCTCGGTCATCACTCCCTCCGGCAACTGCACTTCGCAGGCGCTGCCGTAGAAATTGTTCACCACCAGCAGGCGCTCGCCCTGACCCTCGCGCAGATAGGCCCAGACCTGCGGGTGCTCGGCCAGCAGCGGGCGATATTCGCCGTCCTGGATCAGCGGCTCGCGACGACGCAGGGCAATCAGCTGGCGGTAGTGGTGCAACACCGAATCCGGGTCTTCGAGCTGCTGCTCGACGTTGATTTGCGCGGCACTGGCCGGCACGCCGATCCAGGGTTCGACGCTGCTGAAACCGGCATGGGTCCCGGCATTCCATTGCATCGGCGTGCGCCCGTTGTCCCGGGACTTCTGCATGATCGCCGCCATGTTGTCCGCCTCGCTGTCACCGGTTTCGCGCTTGAGGCGGTAGATGTTCAGGGTCTCGACATCGCGGTATTGGTCGATGTGGGTAAAACCGGGGTTGGTCATGCCCAGCTCCTCGCCCTGGTAGACGAACGGCGTGCCCTGGAGGAAGTGCAGCGCAGTGGCGAGCATCTTCGCCGAAACCACGCGGTGCTCGCCGTCGTCGCCGAAACGCGACACCACCCGCGGCTGGTCGTGGTTACACCAGAACAGCGCGTTCCAGCCGCCACCGGCCTGCATGCCGCTCTGCCAGTCGGAGAGGATGCGCTTGAGCTGGAGGAAGTCGAAATCGGCGCGAATCCACTTCTGCAGGTTCGGGTAATCGACCTTCAGGTGGTGGAAGTTGAAGGTCATCGACAGCTCTTTCGACTCGGGCTGCGAATAACGAATGCAGTGCTCGAGGCTGGTGGAGGACATCTCGCCGACATTGATCAGGTCAAAGCCCTCGAAGACCTCGCAATGCATCTGCTGCAGGTACGGGTGCACGTTCGGGCCGTCGGTATAGAAGCGCCGGCCATCGCTGGCGTCTTCCGGGAAATCGGCCGGCTTGGAGATCAGGTTGATCACGTCCAGGCGGAAGCCGCCCACGCCCTTGTCGCGCCAGAAACGCATCATCTTGAACACTTCGGCGCGCACCCGGGGGTTGTCCCAGTTGAGGTCGGCCTGGGTGTGGTCGAACAGGTGCAGGTAGTACTGGCCGGTCTGCGCTTCGTACTCCCAGGCGGAGCCGCCGAACTTGGATTCCCAGTTGTTCGGCTGGTCGCGCCAGATGTAGAAGTCGCGGTACGGGTTGTCGAGGCTGCTGCGGGCCTGCTGGAACCACTCATGTTCGATGGAGGTGTGGTTGACCACGATGTCCAGCATCAGCTTGATGCCGCGCTTGCCGGCCTCGGCGATCAGCAACTCGCAATCGGCCATGGTCCCGTAGCTCGGGTCGATGGCGTAGTAGTCGCTGATGTCGTAGCCGTTGTCGCGCTGGGGCGAGCGCAGGAACGGGGTGAGCCACAGGCAATCGACACCCAGCCAATGCAGGTAGTCGAGCTTGTCGACCACCCCCAGCAGGTCGCCGGTGGCCTGGCCGCTGTGGCTGTAGAAACTCTTCGGGTAGATCTGGTAGATCACCGAACGCTGCCAGTCTTGCATGGCGGACTCCTTCAATGGGTTGGGTACTGGCCTTGGGGGCCTTATCGCGATCTGTCAGGCGACGCGATACCCCGGCCGGATGATCTTCATGCTCAAGCCGCAGGTCAGTACGAACGGCACCACCAGGGCGACGACCATGCCGACCACGAACATCGGGATGTACTGGGGAATGATCGAGATGAACCCCGGCAGCCCGCCGACGCCGATGGCCGAGGCCTGGACCTTGTTCAGCGAGAGGAAAATGCTGCCCAGCGCCGAGCCGATCAGCGCGGCGTAGAACGGGAATTTGTAGCGCAGGTTGACCCCGAACATGGCCGGCTCGGTGATGCCGAAATAGGCGGAGATCGCCGAGGTCGAGGCCATGCTGCGATCCCGGGCGTTGCGGCTCATGCTGAACACCGCCAGCGCCGCACTGCCCTGGGCCAGGTTGGACATGACGATCATCGGCCAGATGAAGGTGCCGCCCTGGGTCGAGATCAGTTGCAGGTCCACGGCGAGGAACATGTGGTGCATGCCGGTGATCACCAGCGGCGCGTAGAGCAGGCCGAAAATCGCCCCGCCGACCATCGGTGCCAGTTCGAACAGGGTGACCACGCCTTCGGTGATCAGGATCCCCAGGTGCCGGGTCACCGGGCCGATCACCGCCAGCGCCAGCACGCCGGTGACCACTATGGTGGTGATGGGCACGACCAGCAGGGTGATCGCGTTCGGTACCCGCGCCCGCAGCCATTTTTCGATGACGCTCATGACGTAGGCCGCCAGCAGGATCGGCAGGATCTGCCCCTGGTAGCCGACCTTCTCGATCTGGAACAGGCCGAAGATGTCGAAGTACGGCAGGCTCTGGCCCTCCAGCCCGGCCACGGCCTTGCCGTAGTTCCAGGCATTGAGCAGGTCGGGATGCACCAGCATCAGGCCCAGCACGATGCCGAGGATCTCGCTGCCGCCAAAGCGCTTGGCCGCCGACCAGCCCACCAGTGCCGGCAGGAATACGAAGGAGGTGTTGGCCATCAGGTTGATCAGGCTCCACACGCCATCCAGGGTCGGGTAGGCCTCGAGCAGGGTGCGGCCCTCGATGAACATGCCCTTGGCGCCGATCAGGTTGTTCACCCCCATCAGCAGGCCGGCAATGATCAGCGCCGGCAGGATCGGCATGAAGACATCGGAAAACACTCGCACCAGGCGCTGCATGGCGTTGGTCTTGTCGGCGCCCTTCTGCTTGACGTCGGCGATAGTGGATGCGGCCAGCCCGGTGAGTTGGCGCAACGCGGCATAGACCTTTTCGACTTCGCCGGGGCCGATGACCACCTGGAACAGGCCACCGGTGAAAAACGAGCCCTTGACCAGATCGATCTGGTTCAGCGTCGCGCTGTCCACCAGGCTCGGGTCCTTGAGCGCCAGGCGCAGGCGGGTGACGCAATGCGCGGCTTGTTCGAGGTTGTCGGCGCCACCGAGGCTGTGCAGCAACTCGCTGGCGATCGTGGAGTAATCGTGGCTCATGCTTGTTCTTCCGCTTTGGTTTTTTGTTATTGGCAGCACGCCGAAGCGAAAAATACTCGTCTGTACGAGTTAAATCAACAACTCGTACAGACGAGTTTGTCGGTGCCGCTCCAAAATACAGGTCGCAGTGAGTTTCTTCTGCGCGAAAACCGCTCTAGATCCGTGTTTTCCGGCAGAGCACGCCATGCGCGACAGAAAATTCTTAAACTGCTGTAAGGTATTTCATCGCCAGTTCGACACCCGCAACCAGGCGTTCGACCCCAGCGTCTCAAATAGACAAATCCGCTCACGGCCCTTAAGGTTCCCGCCTTGAGCGCAGACGGCACAGAGCCATCCCATGAGTAAATACAACCAGATCTACAGCGATCTGCTTGCCAGCATCACCACCGAGCGCCTGGAACGCGGCGCTCGCCTGCCTTCCGAAACCGAGTTGATGGACAGCTACCAGGCCAGCCGCGGCACCGTGCGCAAGGCCATCGAGCAGTTGCAGGAGCGCGGCTTCGCCCAGAAGATCCATGGCAAGGGCACTTTTGTGCTGTCGCCGCACCCGATCGAGTTCCAGCTGGGCGGCATCGTCAGCTTCCAGGAAACCTATCCACGCCTGGGCAACGACGTCAGCACCGAGGTGGTGGAGTTCACCCAGTTTCCCCTCGAAGGCGCGTTGCGCGAACACCTGCAGGCCGAGGAAGGCAGCCTGATTACCCGCATCAAGCGGGTGCGGCGTATCGATGGCAAACGGGTGATTCTCGACATCAACCACTTTGTCGCCGAGTTGATCCCGGGGCTGGACCGGCAGATTGCCGAGCACTCGATCTACGCCTACATCGAGCAGACCCTGCAATTGCAGATCAGCTACGCCCAGCGGACCATCGAAGCGATTCCACGCACCCGGGATGACCAGCAGCACCTGGACCTGGAGGGCCAGAGCCACGTGATAGTGGTCAGCAACCAGACCTTCCTGCAGGACGGCCGGCAGTTCGAGTACACCGAATCACGCCACACCCTGGACAAGTTCTACTTCTCTGACGTCGCCCGACGCTGACCGCCACGGCGGGCCCACTCAGCCCAGCAGCGCCACCAGTTCGGCGCTCGGGGTGCCAACCCGCCGGGCCTCCTTGGCAACGTTCACGGATTGCGCGACCCGCGCCACCTCTATCACCGGGTGCTGCAACTGGTAACCGCCCCGGGCCTCCAGCCAGCTCAGCACTTCCGCCAGATGCCAGAGCGAGGCGCTGCCCTCGTGGATCGCCAGGGGGAAGCTGCCGGCATGGTTGAGCATCAGCTTGCGCATGTTCTGCCGGGAGACCCCGACGATATCGGCAATCTCGCTCAGGCCGACGAAATCCGGGCTGGCCTCTACCAGCCGCGCATCCGGAATGATCCGCTTGATATCGCCCAGGGCACTGAGCAGCGCCGCCTCACCGCTTTCGGCCTCGCGGCTGAACTCCAGCGCCAGGCGTCCCGCCAGCCCGGTACCGACCAGCGCGTCGGTGCAGCCCCCCGCGCCGAGGCGCTCCACCAGCACGTCCGGGTCGCAGTCGTGGGCGGGCAGCAGGTAGTTGAGGGTAAACAGGTATTCCATGGTCATGACTCCCGACGAGGTTGCGGGACTTTCCCGCCGCGCAGCTGATTCAGCGTGCAGTTGTCGACTACCCGGCACAGCGCCCGGGCATGCTGGAGGGGATTTTTCGGCGAGCTCCACACACTGGTGATGCAGAACTCGCCACACCGGCACACCTCGCTGTTGTAAGGGCAGTAGATCTTGCCCCAGGCATGACTACCGCCGACTTCGACGCGCCAGCCCTGCCACTCGGCGTAACGCAGCGCCATTTCAATGTCTTTCTTGGGATGAGGTGTGCGAGCCATCCATGGCCTCCAGTCTCGTCAACAATGAAAAGGTTGTCAACTGACAACCATGAATTCTTTCAACGCCTGCGCCGGCATCGCTAAAGGCCGCCGCTGGGAATTCGATGAATGTCTGTCGAGGGTACACAGGCCAGGCGAGCGACGATGGGCCCATGTCTTTCCTGGTATTGCGGGAGGGCTGGAAAGCGGGCGTTTTAAAGACCCTGAAACACAAATGGCGATCGACACCCGAAGGTCTCGATCGCCATTGCTGTTGCCTGAACGATCAGCAGCCGATCACTCGGCCGGGATCATTCCCACTCGATGGTGGCTGGCGGCTTGCTCGATACGTCGTAGGTGACGCGGGAGATGCCTTCGATCTCGTTGATGATCCGGCCGCTGACGGTTTCCAGCAGCTCGTAAGGCAGGTGCGCCCAACGTGCGGTCATGAAGTCGATGGTTTCCACGGCACGCAGGGCCACGACCCAGGCGTAACGACGGCCGTCACCGACCACACCCACCGACTTCACCGGCTGGAACACCACGAACGCCTGGCTGACCTTGTGGTACCAGTCGGCCTTGCGCAGCTCTTCGATGAAGATGTGGTCGGCGCGACGCAGCAGGTCGGCGTATTCCTTCTTCACTTCGCCGAGGATGCGCACGCCCAGGCCCGGGCCCGGGAACGGGTGACGGTAGACCATGTCGTACGGCAGGCCCAGCTCCAGGCCCAGACGACGGACTTCGTCCTTGAACAGCTCGCGCAGGGGCTCGACCAGCTTGAGGTTCATTTCTTCCGGCAGGCCGCCCACGTTGTGGTGCGACTTGATCACGTGGGCCTTGCCGCTCTTGGCGCCAGCCGACTCGATCACGTCCGGGTAGATGGTGCCCTGGGCCAGGAACTTGATGTTGTCCAGCTTGCAGGATTCGGCATCGAACACGTCGATGAAGGTACGGCCGATGATCTTGCGCTTCTTCTCCGGGTCGGCTTCGCCGGCCAGGTTGTTGAGGAACTGGTCCTCGGCGTTGGCGCGGATCACCTTGACGCCCATGTTCTCGGCGAACATGGCCATCACTTGCTCGCCTTCGTGCAGGCGCAGCAGGCCGTTGTCGACGAAGACGCAGGTCAGCTGGTCGCCGATGGCCTTGTGCAGCAGGGCCGCGACCACCGAGGAGTCAACGCCGCCGGACAGGCCGAGCAGAACGTTGTCGGTGCCCACTTGGGCACGTACTTGGGCGATAGCGTCTTCAGCGATTTTCGACGGCGTCCACAGGGCTTCGCAGCCGCAGATGTCGAGAATGAAGCGCGACAGGATGCGACCACCCTGCTTGGTGTGGGTCACTTCCGGGTGGAACTGCACGCCGTAGTAGCGCAGGTCGTCGTTGAACATGCCGGCGATCGGGCAGCTCGGGGTGCTGGCCAGGATGTGGAAGTCTTCCGGCATCTTGGTGACCTTGTCACCGTGGCTCATCCACACGTCGAGGCCGAACAGGCCGTCGGCGTCGACGTGATCTTCGATGCCATCCAGCAGGCGGCTCTTGCCGACCACATCGACGCGGGCATAACCGAATTCACGCAGCTCGGAGCCCTCGACCTTGCCGCCCATTTGCTCGGCCATGGTCTGCATGCCGTAGCAGATACCGAAGACCGGCACGCCCAGGTCGAACACCGCTTGCGGGCAGCGCGGGCTGTCGGCTTCGTGCACGGACTCGGGGCCGCCGGCGAGGATTACACCTTTTGGAGCGAATTCGCGAATCGCTTCGTCATCCATGTCGAACGGATGCAGTTCGCAGTACACGCCGATTTCACGCACGCGACGGGCGATCAACTGGGTGTACTGAGAACCGAAATCAAGGATCAGGATGCGGTGGGCATGAATGTCGAGGGCCATGATTCAGTCTCGTCTAGGTAATTCGAAAACAGTCGTGATTCAGAAACGACTCGGGGCTGAATAAAACAGCCCCGGTCATTTAACGTTTTGCTTGAAGCATCAACCTACGCGGTAGTTCGGCGCTTCCTTGGTGATCTGCACGTCGTGGACGTGGGACTCAGCCATACCGGCGCCAGTGATGCGTACGAACTCCGGCTTGGTGCGCATTTCTTCGATGTTGGCGCTACCGGTGTAGCCCATGGAAGAACGCAGGCCACCCATCAGCTGATGGATGATGGCGGTCAGGGTGCCCTTGTAAGGAACACGGCCTTCGATGCCTTCCGGAACCAGCTTCTCGGCACCCGCGGAGGAGTCCTGGAAGTAACGGTCGGAAGAGCCCTGGGCCTGGGACATGGCGCCCAGCGAACCCATGCCGCGGTAAGCCTTGTAGGAACGGCCCTGGAACAGTTCGATTTCGCCTGGCGCCTCTTCGGTACCGGCGAACATCGAGCCCATCATCACGGCGGAAGCACCAGCGACGATGGCCTTGGACAGGTCACCGGAGAAGCGGATGCCGCCGTCGGCGATCAATGGAACGCCGGTGCCTTCAAGGGCTGCGGCGACATTGGCGATGGCGCTGATTTGCGGTACGCCGACACCGGCGACGATACGGGTGGTGCAGATCGAGCCCGGGCCGATACCGACCTTGACTGCGTCGGCGCCAGCGGCGGCCAGGGCCTTGGCAGCGGCACCGGTGGCGATGTTGCCGCCGATCACCTGCACTTGCGGGTAGTTTTCCTTGACCCAGCGAACGCGGTCGATCACGCCTTTGGAGTGACCGTGGGCGGTGTCAACCACCACCACGTCCACACCGGCGTTGACCAGGGCGGCAACGCGGTCGCCGGTGTCTTTACCGGTACCGACTGCAGCACCTACGCGCAGACGACCTTGATCGTCCTTGCTGGCCAGCGGGTAAGCCTTGGCTTTTTCGATGTCGTTGACGGTCATCATGCCCTTGAGGGCGAACTTGTCGTCGACGATCAGCACGCGCTCGATGCGGTGCTTGTGCAGCAGCTCGCGCACGTCGTTCTTGTCGGCGCCTTCCTTGACCGTGACCAGGCGCTCTTTAGGCGTCATCACTTCACGGACACTGGCGTCCAGGCGGTTTTCGAAACGCACGTCACGGGAAGTGACGATGCCGACCAGGTCGCCATCGTGCAGTACCGGCACGCCGGAAATGTTGTGCATGCGGGTCAGTTCGAACAGGTCGCGCACCGTGGCGTCAGCCTCGATGGTGATCGGGTCTTTGACGACGCCGGCTTCGAACTTCTTGACCTTGCGGACTTCGGCAGCTTGCTGCTCGATGGTCATGTTCTTGTGGATGATGCCGATGCCACCTTCCTGAGCCATGGCGATTGCCAGACGGGCTTCAGTGACGGTGTCCATTGCGGCGGAAACCAGTGGAATATTCAGCTCGATGCCACGGGTAAGACGGGTCTTGAGACTGACTTCGTTAGGAAGCACCTCGGAATAACCAGGCACTAGGAGAATGTCGTCGAAGGTCAGAGCTTCTTGGCTGATACGCAGCATCGCGGGGGCTCCCGAGCGGGAAAATGGAAGCGCGCCATTATACTCAGACACCTACCCGGGCTCAATGTAAAACTCTGTCTATTATCAACGGGGTGATGGATGGGGAATTTGCCGGAACGCAGCGTCTGTTTCGCGGGCCAGCATTGCACCTGCCGGCGATGAATCCAGCACCCGGGCCCGGCTGCCGAAATCCCCTTACAACTCCACCTTCACCCAGCTCACCGGCTGATCCAGCCATTCGGCGAACTCGTCGAGAAAGCTCTGCTTGAACCCGGCCTCGGCCCAGTTGTTGAAGATGAAACCGAGGTTGGAAAACCCGCACTCCTGCAAGAACAGAAAACCGTTGATGTCATCTTCATGCCCGCACTCGGGGCAGGTGAAGTTATCGGTGCGCCCGGGCATCCAGTCTTCCAGGCTCTCGAACAGCGCCTCCCCCACTTCCTGGCGGCACTCGGCGCAGCCCGCTTCCTCGAGAAACCCCTTGGCCGGGGTGTAGATGCAGCGCTTGGTAATGATCTCCAGGCCGTTGACCGGTTCGCCGAAGGGCAAGGCCTCCGGGCGCAGCACGACTTCGCGCGCGCCCGGGGCAATGGCGTGCGCCATGCGATTGCCGGTACGGCCACAGGTGCTCAAGGCTTCCTCGACGATGTTCTTGCGCACCAGCCAGCGCACGATCGCCCGGGCGCGAGGTTCGTGAACCGGCAAGGTGGAGATTTTCGGGACGATGATGCTTTGCGAGTTCATGGGTGGGGCCTGAAGCGTTTGAAGGGAAGTCTGCGTCGCCTGTTCGGACGGTACGCCTGTGAGCCGATACCTACTAATAAGTGTAGAAGTCGACATGCCGGGTAGATCCGAGGGCCCGCAGCTTAATCCCTGAACCCCACAGGTCAAGTACTCAGGTAACGACCGATCAGGGCAATGCCGCTGGCGAGCACCAGCCAGGTCACCAGCCGGACGAACGCCTCGCGGGACAGCTTCAGGGTCAGCCGCCGCCCCATCCACAAGCCCAGCGCCATCGCCGGCAACAAGCACAGCGCCAACAACAATAAAGGCAGCTGCGCATAAACCCCGGCAATGGCGAACAGGCCCAGGCGCACCACCGTGCTGCAACTGATCAACGCACTCTGGGTGGCCCGCGCCGCATCCTTGGGCAGGCGGCTGTTCAGATAGATCGCATATAAAAAGCCGCCACTGCCGAACAGCGCCCCGAACGTCCCACCCACGGTCCCCATGGGAATCGCCCAGCCCGCCGCCAGCGCCTTGGGCCTTGCCTTGACCCACAGGCTGTACACCGCATAAGCGCTGATAAACAGCCCCATCAACAGCAGCAACAGGTCGGACTTGAGGTTGAGCAGGAAGATCACCCCGAGGGTGCAGCCCAGCGCCATGCACGGCAGCAGGCGTACCAGCTCGGAGCGATCGACATCCCGCCGCGACGGCAAGAGATTGCCGAAGGCCGCGACAAAATCCAGCAGCACCAGCAGCGGGATTATCTTCGACAGCGGCATGAACAGGATCAGCACCGGCCCGGCCACCAGCGCCGTACCGAACCCGGCAATGCCGAACACGATATAGGCCAGGGCGATCCCCAGGCCGATCGCCAACCAGCCACTCGCCCCCCACGACCACTGCCCCAACAACTCGACCATGCTCATCGATTCGCCATCCTTCTTTAATCAAGGAATGACTTTAGCCAGCCACAAGCCTTGCGACTAATATCATCAAAGCCAGCAACCCATCTCAAAAAGGCATGACGAGTGATTTCAACCCGCCAACTGCGCTACTTCGTGGAGATCGCCGACAGCGGCAGTTTCAGCGCCGCCGCCGAACGCCTGTTCGTTGCCCAGTCCGCCCTCAGTCGGCAGATCAAGGAACTGGAGATCCACCTCAAGACCCCGCTGTTCGAACGCACCGCGCGCCTGCCCAGGCTGACGGCGGCGGGTGAAGCCTTCTACCCGCGCGCCCGCAACCTGCTCGACGAGCTGAACAAGGCCAGCGAGCTGGCAACCCAGGTCGGCCATGGGCAACTGGGGACATTGCGCCTGAGCCACTCCAGCACGGTGTCCATGAGCGGCCGTTTGCTGCGGGCCATCAGCGGTTATCTGGAGCAGTGCCCGGGCGCCTTGATGGACATCGCCACCCTGTCTTCCGAAGCGCAGTTGGAGGAAGTCGCCGAAGGCCGGCTGGATATCGGCCTGCTACGCCTGCCGGTACTGCGCCAGCGCGAGGGCGTGCAGATCACGCCGCTGTTCAGTGAGCGCCTGCTGCTGGCCCTGCCGCCGGGCCATCCTCTTGCATTAAGCCCTCCTGAACGGGGCGTGGATCTGGCGCAACTGCGCGACGAAGCCTTTATCTCCATTCCCCATCCACAGCGTGGAGGCCTGAGTTACCTGTCGGCCGAGTTGTGCATGCGCCAGGGCTTTTTCCCCAAGGCGGCGCGGGTGTTGTCGCGCAAGACCACGCAGTTGCAACTGATCCAGGCCGGATTCGGCATCGCCCTGTTGCCCGAATCGATGCAAGACATTGCACCCGCCAGCCTGCACTTCCTGCCCTTGGCGGACCCGGCCTGCCAGAGCACGGTCGCCCTCGCCTGTCGGCAGGACCCGACACCGCTGGTCAAGCAGTTCATCGAACACTTCCACGCCGCCCTCACGCCCTGACCACTGAAGGAGTATTCGAGGCCGACAAAGGCATCGTCTCCTTTTGTTTCGATCCATGGAGATTGTTTGCCGAATGCCTTTAAACTGCGCCCCATGATTAAAGATCCCTTTGCAAGACTCGGCCTGGACCGCGAAGTCCTGACCGTCAGCCAGCTCAACGGCCGTGCGCGGGTGTTGCTGGAAGACGTGTTCAGCAACATCTGGGTCGAAGGCGAAATCTCCAACCTCGCCCGCCCGGCGTCCGGCCATGTGTATTTCACCCTCAAGGACAGCGGTGCCCAGGTGCGCTGCGCGCTGTTTCGGCAAAATGCCGCGCGGGTGCGCCAGGCGCTGAAGGACGGCCTGGCGGTCAAGGTGCGCGGCAAGGTCTCGCTGTTCGAGGGCCGCGGCGACTATCAGCTGATCCTCGATACGGTCGAACCGGCCGGCGACGGCGCCCTGCGCCTGGCCTTCGATGCCCTGAAGGAAAAGCTCAGTGCCGAAGGCCTGTTCAGCACCGAACGCAAGGTGCCACTGCCCGCCCATCCGCAGCGCATCGGCATTATCAGTTCGCCGACGGGCGCGGTGATTCGCGACATCATCAGCGTGTTCCGTCGCCGCGCACCGCAAGTGGCCCTGACCCTGATCCCGACCGCCGTGCAAGGCCGCGAGGCGACCGCGCAGATCGTCCGTGCCCTGAAAATGGCCGATGCCCGGGGCTTCGACGCACTGATCCTGGCCCGTGGCGGCGGCTCCCTGGAAGACCTTTGGTGCTTCAACGAAGAAGCCGTGGCCCGGGCGGTGGATGCCTGCGTCACACCAATCGTCAGCGCCGTGGGTCATGAAACCGACGTCTCGATCAGCGACTTCGTCGCCGACGTGCGCGCACCGACGCCCTCGGCGGCCGCCGAGTTGCTCGCACCGGACTCCAGCGACCTGCGGCATCGGGTCGAAAGCCTGCATCGACGCCTGGTGATGCGCATGCGCGATCGGCTGCTGCGCGATCGCCTGCGCCTGGAAGGCATGGCCCGGCGCCTGCGCCACCCCGGCGAGCGCCTGCGCCAGCAAGCGCAGCGCCTGGACGACCTGGACATGCGCATGCGCCGGGCGTTCGAGCGCAGCCTCAATACCCGCCGCGAGCGCCTGATCCGCCTGGAAACCCGGCTCGCCGGCCAGCACCCCGGGCGTCAGCTGGCGCTGCTGCGACAACGCCTCGACAGCCTGGCCGAACGCCTGCCACGGGCCATGCGCGAAGGCCTGAAGTCCCGGCGCCTGCAACTACAAAGCCAGATCCAGACCCTGCATGTGGTCAGCCCGCTGGCCACCCTCGGTCGTGGCTACAGCATCCTGCTGGACGAACGCGGCCAGGCCATTCGCAGCGCCGCACAGACCCAGCCGGGACAGCGCCTCAAGGCCCGTCTTGGCGAAGGCGAACTGCAGGTCCGGGTCGAAGACAATCACCTGACGCCTGTCACCCTCTCTTTACTGGATTGATCCATGCCGCGTTTTCTGAGCTCCCTGCTGTTGCTGTGCCTGACCTTCAACGCCCATGCCGATAGCTACATCACGCGCCTGCTGAACAAACCAGTGCCCGGCGGCGTGGCGGTGATCGACCTGGGCAGCGCCGCCCAGGCGCCCAAGGCCAGCTACCAGGGAAAACCGCTGCTGGTGGTCAAGGAACAGAACAACTGGCTGGCGATTGTCGGCATCCCCCTGACCGTCAAGCCCGGCCCCCAGCAGATCAGTGCTGGCGGTCGCAGCCTGAACTTCAGTGTGGGCAGCAAGAAATACCCGGAACAGCACATCACGCTAAAGAACAAACGCCAGGTCAATCCCGATCCGGCCGACCTCAAGCGCATCGACGCCGAGTTGGCCGAACAGGTTCGCGCCTACCGCAGTTTCAGCCCCAATACCCCGAGCAATCTGCTGCTGGACAAGCCGGTGAGCGGCCCGCTGTCGAGCAAGTTCGGCGTCCGCCGCTTCTTCAACGGTGAGGAGCGCAACCCACACGCCGGGCTGGACTTCGCGGTGCCCGCCGGCACGCCGATCAAGACGCCCGCGGCCGGCAAGGTGATCCTGATCGGCAATTACTTTTTCAACGGCAACACCGTATTCGTCGACCACGGCCAGGGCTTTATCAGCATGTTCTGCCATATGTCGAAGATCGACGTGAAGGTCGGCCAGCAACTGGCCCGCGGCGGCGTGGTCGGGAAAGTCGGCTCCACCGGGCGCGCCACCGGGCCGCACATGCACTGGAACGTCAGCCTGAACGACGCCCGGGTCGATCCGGCGATCTTTATCGGGGCCTTCCAGCCCTGAGTCAGACTCCCGCAGGGATTGCGCAGGTTCAAAAGTCTGCGCAATAAGATCGAAGCAGCCGCCAACCTTGCAGAATAAAATCTCGAAAATCTTCCGCTTTAAGAGATTTATCTCAATTTTTTTCGACTGCTTGCCATCTTTCACCCCAATGGTTAGGGTTGAGGGCATGAAAACCTCTCACACCCTCATTCAGCGCCGCCAACACCGAAGCCTCTGCCTCGTCAGCGCACGACTGCCAGGTTGAGTCGCGGTACCTCGTCCCCTGCTTCAAACAGCACACCCATTGATTCACCGGCAGGCCGCCTCTTTTCGGCCCGGACAATAAGGATTTTCCCATGAGCATGCTCAAAGACCCTTCCTCGAAGTACCGCGCGTTCCCGACCATCAACTTGCCGGACCGCACCTGGCCGTCGAAGACCATCACCCGCGCGCCTATCTGGTGCAGCTCCGACCTGCGTGATGGCAACCAGTCGCTGATCGAGCCGATGGATGCGGTGAAGAAGCTGCGCTTCTGGAAAACCCTGGTCGCCGTCGGTGTGAAAGAAATCGAGGCCTCCTTCCCGGCCGCTTCGCAGACCGACTTCGACTTCGTGCGCACCCTGATCGAAGGCGGCCACATCCCGGACGACACCACCATCCAGGTGCTGACCCAGGCCCGTGAAGACCTGATCGCCCGTACCTTCGAATCGTTGCGCGGGGCGAAGAAAGCCATCGTCCACCTGTACAACGCCACCAGCCCGTCGTTCCGCCGCATTGTCTTCAACCAGGACAAGGAAGGCGTGAAAGAGATCGCGGTGAACGCTGCCAAGCTGTTCGTCAAATACGCCGCCCAGCAGCCGGAAACCCAATGGCAGTTCGAATACTCGCCAGAGACCTTCAGCGCCACTGAGCTGGAATTCGCCAAGGAAGTCTGCGACGCGGTGATCGAGGTCTGGAACCCGACGCCAGCCAACAAGGTGATCCTCAACCTGCCGGCCACCGTCGAAGTCGCCACACCGAACATCTATGCCGACCAGATCGAATGGTTCGGTCGCCACATCAACCGTCGTGACAGCGTGATCATCAGCCTGCACACCCACAACGACCGGGGTACCGGCGTGGCCGCCACCGAGTTGGGCCTGATGGCCGGCGCCGACCGCGTCGAAGGCTGCCTGTTCGGCAACGGCGAACGTACCGGCAACGTCGACCTGGTCACCGTGGCCCTGAACCTCTACACCCAGGGTATCGATCCGGAGCTGGACTTCTCCGATATCGACGGCGTGCGCAAAGTGGTCGAAGAATGCAACCAGATCCCGGTGCACCCGCGTCATCCGTATGTCGGCGACCTGGTTCACACCGCCTTCTCCGGCTCGCACCAGGATGCCATCCGCAAGGGCTTCGCCCAGCAGAAATCCGATGCCCTGTGGGAAGTACCGTACTTGCCGATCGACCCGGCCGACATCGGCCGCAGCTATGAGGCGGTGATTCGCGTCAACAGCCAGTCGGGCAAAGGCGGTATCGCCTACCTGCTGGAGCAGGAATACGGCATCAGCTTGCCGCGTCGCATGCAGATCGAGTTCAGCCAGGTGGTACAGCGTGAAACCGATCGCCTGGGCCTGGAGATGACCGCCCAGCAGATCCACGCGCTGCTCCACAGCGAATACTTGCAGGCCAACACCCCGTACGCGCTGGTCAGCCATCGCCTGCAGGAAGAAAACGGCCACAGCGCCGTGGAAGTGGAAGTGTCCAGCAAGGGCCAGGGCGAGACCAACCTGCACTGGCGCGGCAAGGGCAATGGCGCCCTGGAAGCCCTGGTGGCCGGCTTGCCGGTTCCGGTGGAAATCATGGACTACAACGAGCACGCCATCGGCGCGGGCACCAACGCCAAGGCCGCGGCCTATATCGAACTGCGTGTGAACGGCGAGCGCGCGGTGCACGGTGTGGGTATCGATGAAAACATCACCACCGCCAGCTTCAAGGCCCTGTTCAGTGCGCTGAACCGCTCCCTGAGCCAGCTGGACGCCAAGGCCGCCTGACGGTTTACGGCGACAAAAAAGCCCCGGATGATCCGGGGCTTTTTTATGGTTCTTCACGGAATACCGGGAAAGACGCTCTTGATCTTCATGAAA